>JAADIB010000334.1:2417-4094 GCA_013151565.1 Chlorobiota bacterium | reverse complement strand
TTTATGGCAGAAAATAACGGAAAAACATGACGCTTTTTCCGCCTGGGAGAGTTTTGTGCTTGACGAAGGTCCTTTTAATGGGTGACCCTAGACCTTCTCGAGGCTTTCTCAAGAGCCCGTCAATACTGGCTCTACAGCTCTACTATCTCTTAAACTCCTGTCAGACTTCCCTTGATGAGCCAAAACTCTCTCTTTCCGTGTTTACCGGCAAATCGCATAAGAGCCTTTTTATGTTTGCACTCAGACTGGTGTTTGCCATGCCGGGAAGCCAAAGCAGTATTGAATCCAGCAAGGTGAGGTGGGTGGAAATTACTTCCGAAGAACAACAGTATGTCCAAGTAGATGGAGATTACTTCGGAAGCATCTCTGCAACCAAGCCTGCTAAAATCTCTGTAGTGCCGTCGGCTTTTCACATCAAGGGATATTTATTTTTTATTAACCAGCCCCCAAAGCCTCTACTCAATCGTTTTTTTTCAATATACAGTTAAAAATCGAGTGGACTCTTTGCCTCCTTGAGTGTCTGTGTCTTTATGGTATGGGTATAAATCATGGTTGTCCGCACATCACTATGTCCTAAAAGTTCCTGTATTGTTCGGATATCATAATTCGCCTGCAAAAGGTGGGTAGCAAAGCTATGTCTAAAAGTATGTGAGGTTGCTCTTTTGATAAGTTGAGCTTCTTGAACAGCTTTTCTTATAGCCTTTTGAACGAGAGAATCATGGAGATGGAACCGCCTTAGTTCCTTAGGCTTTGCAACCCTGGTTAACTGTCTGGCAGGAAAGAACCATTGCCATATCAAATCCTTAGCGCAGTTTTTATATTTCTTCTCAATTAAATTAAACATGAAAGCGCCGTCATAACCAATAGCCAAATCCTTTTTGTGTAAATTTTTAACTCGTTCGAGATGGGCCTTCAATTCCGGCATAAGTATTTCCGGTAATGGAACTGTCCGGTCTTTTTTCCCCTTGCCATCATGTACTGTCAAAACACCGGCGTCGAAGTTAAAACTGTTGAGCCTCAAATTCATGCATTCGAACAAGCGAAGTCCGCATCCGTAAAGCAGTTTAACAACCAAATCATAAGGGTAAGAAAGTTTGGCAATAACTGCATCAACCTCCTCACGAGACAAAACGACAGGGATATAAGTTTTTCTTTTTGCCCTTAAATTATCCTTTTGATCGCCAAAATCTTTTTTAATGATATGCCTGTAAAAAAATAACAGAGCGTTAAAGGCCTGATTTTGGCTTGAAGCGGAAACTTTTTTTTCAATCGCCAGATATTCTATAAAACTTTTTACGTCTGAGGAAGAGAGAGATTCAGTTTTTTTGTTACGAAGAAATCCCTGAAATTGTCTGGCCCACCCCGCATATGCTCTTAATGTCTTGGGGGAATAATGGCGGGTTTTTATCGTTGTCTTCAAATCGTTTAAAGCATCGTTCCAACCATTGTTTTTGTAAGAATTCTCAAGATTCGGAGCAACGGAAAAAGTCTCTTGTCGCTCAGAAGTATTTCCCCTTAAAACGGGACTATTTGAAATAAATCTAACCTTTCCTGTCTCTTTTTGTTTTTTGACCCCTTTGAGAGTCAGTCGCAAATAAAAAAGAATGGACTGGGAAGCCTGTTTTTGCTGTTCAGAAGTTTGTCCTTTCTGTTGTAACTTTTTAATAAAAGGAGCCA
>JAADIB010000334.1:0-2390 GCA_013151565.1 Chlorobiota bacterium | reverse complement strand
TGCTTCTATCATCTAAATCATGCTTATGGCAAAAATCCAGGAAAAGCCTCAACCACTTGAGGTAATACCCTCTATTCTCGCGAGGAATCTCCTCTTTCTCAAGAGCAGAGACAAAAACAGACCTTTTGCTTTCTGGAATATTTAACATGACCTTTAAAAATAATTGATATGTGACTTCACCTTTTTCAAATGAGGACAAAAGTTGTGAAGCGGCTTTAAAAAAAGATTCACCCAGAATTCGATTAAAACCTTGACAGCTTCCAGGTGTACATGCTACATTGCTGTTATCAGGTTTCTTGATAACTCCACTTTTACTTTATTGACAAGCAAGTTTAGCAGGTTTAAAAGCATATTTCAAGCTAAAATTTGAATTTAATAAAACTTGCCGTAGTTATCAAGAAACGAGTTAATCACTTGTTAGCAAGTAGGAGGTTTAACATGATTGAATATTTACCACAAGCACTTTCAAGTCTCTCTGCTGCTCGTGTGATCGCAAAGTCTTTTTTGGATCTTCGCGATCTTGCCCAAATTAATAGCAAGGTCGTTGAGCTCCAGGATATCATTATGGCTGCCCAAGAAAAAGTCTTTGCTGCACAGGAGGATAAATCTCTCTTGGCGGCGAAAGTACAAGAACTCGAAGAGGAATGTACGCGCTTGAAGGACTGGAGCACTGAAAAAGAAAAATATTTGTGCAAGGAGATAGCTCCTGGTGTTTTCGCATACATAAGAAATGATTTTAATGGCCAATTTGAGAATGCTTATAAGCTGTGCTGCAATTGCTTCGATAGGTCTATAAAATCCACACTTCAACAAAGTCAAATAAAAACGTATAGAAATATGATTAAACTTGATTGCTCTAATGGTTGCCATGAAATTATTTTTACAGATTATAATTACCAAGAATAAACTAATTGCTAACCAAGCCATGCACCTGACTGGGAATACACCAGTGCTTCTTCCTAAGCTCTACACCTGCCTATTCTGCGGCCCAGCCAGGTGATGGCCAGCGTTATATGCCATCGGGAAATGAATTGCCAGTTTGATCACGGTTCTCACAATGAAACGAACGCATTTATTTCTAATGTTATTTGCAAGCCTTTTCTTATCGTCTGTAGTGACAATCATCGTTGCTCTCGTCAATGACAAATTATTTCTGGAGCGGCACTTTCTGAAAGAATTGTTAACTATTTCAGACAGGGCCATGTTTCCAGCCAGACCGGTGTCTTTACCAGGGCTCGAATGGCCACTCCATTCCTTATTGTTTGTTGTATTGACATTGTCTGCCTACTGGTACGCCTTCGGCAGGTGTTTTCAAAAACGAATCAAGACCAAAGCTTGGCGTTACAGCCTTGCTATTCCTGTTGTTACCGGAATAATCTGGGGTGACATATTCTTGGTCGTCTACGTTATCTGTAGTTATTTAGGTGGTAGTGCCGCTGAAAAGGGTGCTGCATAATTTCATCAACAGAAAGCAGTTGTGGTTGTTACTTACGTTGCATAAGTGTTGCCAGTGAGATCCTGACTAAGTTGACTTTATCTTTTTAAAAGGCTGAGAAGGGCAGAAAATAAGACTAAAAAGCATTGTGGAACTTTGGGGACGTTGTTGCACGCTATGCAAAACTATTGACAAGCAAGACTAAAAAACATCACACAAGTGTGATATGCTTTCAATAACTTGGCACTGAAAAGGCACCTGATTCTAAGAGGGATAGGAAGGGGTTTTTATCCCCTCCCTCCCACACCACCTCGGCATGCGGGTCCGCACCGGGCGGTTACCAAGAGTGTCGGACCGTGAAACTTTCGGGACGTTGATGCACACTATGCATAACTATTGATAGGCAAGAAAAGAAAGTTGTAGGATTTTACCATGCCATGACAGCCAAGATTAGACATGTCTAGAGTCTTGCAGCATATTCTGGTAAGATGGATAAATAAAACATATTTTTTCTATAGATGATCAGGCAGAGTGTTTTTTTACAAAAGGTTATAAGTGAAAATACAATTAAAGCAAACAGTTCAGTAGATGTGTGTGCTTACTGCTGAAACAGCCAGACATTTAGGGTTAGCTAAGTCTGCTGTAACATGTGTAATTGTACGAGGCGAGGTATTCAATAATTCATAAGTTTTGCATAGTGTGCAACAACGTCCCCAAAATTGTACAGTTAGGAAAAAGGTCTAAAACTGGAAAACCATTGGTAAGTGTATTATAAGTTTGGAGTTATACAGAGACTATATACTTACTTGTTATAATGAATATATATAGAATATAGTATCTTATAATAATATAATACACTAAGATTATTACAATCTGAAGTGCAATTCAAAAATGTTTTATTAATAATTTTGCAGTTTCTACTTCCTATTTTATAACGGCAGAAAAATTTTATAGA
>JAADIB010000076.1 GCA_013151565.1 Chlorobiota bacterium | reverse complement strand
TAATCGTACCTTTTGGAGGCATTTATATACAGAGACATCTATTGGAGAAAACTTTTTACTTCCAGATTATGAAACTACTAAGTTGGAGTATCCTAAATATAACATTTTCGGTGACCCAACAATCATTCTTAAGTTTGATCCGTTGGCTTCGGCAAAACTGATTAACAAAAATATTCCAAGTGATTTTGCACTGTCACAGAATTATCCAAACCCATTCAACCCGAGTACTAAAATAAAATATTCCATTCCAAATGTAGAGATGAGGCATGCCTCGTCTTTAAGAAATGTATCACTTAAGATTTACGATATCCTAGGACGTGAAGTTGCAACATTAGTAAATGAGCAACAATCTCCTGGTAATTACGAAGTAATTTTCAATGCTACTAATCTACCCAGCGGAACATACTTTTACCAATTAAATGCGGGCACTTTTGTGCAGACAAAGAAAATGCTATTGATCAAATAATATTCGGGGCAAGTCTTGTCATGAAAAATGGCAGGGCTTGTCCCTGATGAAATTTATTATAAATTTTACTCACCCAAAGTAGCGACCATTATTGCTTTAATTGTATGCATTCTGTTTTCTGCTTCGTCAAAAACTATTGAGTGCTCCGATTCAAAAACATCCTCAGTTACTTCCAAACCATCCATGCCGTACTTTTGGAATATCTCTTCACCTAGAATTGTCTCTCTATTATGAAAAGCCGGTAAGCAGTGCATAAATTTCACGTCCGGATTTTCGGTTAGTTCAATTGCTTTCATATTCACTTGATACGGTTTCATAAACTTAATTCTTTCTTCCCACGCATCTTCCGGTTCGCCCATTGAAACCCAAACATCGGTATAAAGGAAATCAACTCCTTTCACTCCCTCTTCAATATCACTGGTAATTGTAATTTTTGCGCCGGAATTTTCTGCTATTTCTCTGCAGAGTTTTACTAGCTCTTCATCTGGTAAAAACCCTTCCGGAGCGCAGAGTCTTACATCCATACCCATTATTGCCCCGCCGACCAAAAGAGAATTTCCCATGTTGTATCTTGCATCGCCTAGATAACAGTATGCGGCTTCATTGAGCGGTTTGCCGCTGTGTTCTTCCATCGTTAAAAAATCTGCTAAAACCTGGGTTGGATGAAATTCATTTGTCAGACCGTTCCAGACAGGAACACCAGCGTGTTTTCCCAACTCTTCAACTTTTTCTTGTCCGAATCCTCTGTACTCAATTCCGTCATACATTCCGCCCAAAACCCGGGCAGTATCTTTCATCGATTCTTTATATCCGATCTGTGTTCCGTTTGGACCCAAATATGTAACATGCGCTCCTTGATCGAGAGCAGCAACTTCAAACGCGCATCTTGTTCTTGTGGATGATTTTTCAAATATCAATGCAATATTCTTACCGACTAATTTCTTTTCTTCCTGTCCCAAATATTTTGCAGATTTTAAGTCTCTTGATAGTTCTAATAAATAATTCAATTCTTCTTTTGTGAAATCTAAAAGCTTAAGAAAATTTCTCTTCTTCAAATCAACCGACATTTTCCTCTCCCTTCAAAATTTTTATATAATATTTTATGAAGCAAATATATTTAACTTAAAATTAAAGAGGGGAAATAAATATCGGATATTTCGCTGCTAGGATAAAAATTGGTATTTACTGCAATTATATTCTTGAATATGATAAATTTTAGTACTTGCTTAAAGTTTGATGAGTTATCAAATTTGATTAAATTTGTTTTTGATTTTTTATTACATGGAACAAGTTTTAATGAAACAAATTATTACCGTTTTACTTATCGGTATAATACTTTTCGGATGTTCAGGAAGCAAAGATATTTCGATGATGAGCCCCGAAGAGGGTTTGGCTTATGCTATGGAGTTGTATAATGACGAGGATTATCAATATAGTCAGAAAGAATTTCAATCTTTAGTTCTTCAATATCCCGGCAGTACAATTACAGATGATGCACAGTATTATTTGGGGATGTCTTATTATCAAGACGGGCAATATCTTTTAGCTGCTTATGAATTCAGTAAGTTGATCAGAGACATCCGAGGCAGTGAGTTTGTGTCAATGTCTCAGTTCATGCTGGCAGAGTCTTATTACCAGCTTTCTCCTCCCTATCCATTAGATCAAACTTATACAACAAAAGCTATAGCGGAATTTCAGTCTTTTATTGAGTTCTTCCCCATTGATCCGAAAGTTGAAGAAGCGGAAAGAAAGATATTTGAACTGAATTTAAAACTTGCCGAAAAGAAATTCAATTCTGCCCGCATTTATGAAAAAATGGAATACTACAATGCGGCTATGGATTATTACACAAGAGTATATGAAACATACCACGATACTAAATTTGCACCAAAAGCGTTATATAGAAAAATTCATATCCTTCTGGATAAAGAGAGATTTTCTAAGGCTTTTGATACCATAAATATTTATCTCGATAAATATCCCGATGCAGAAGATGCGGATGAGGTCCGCGAAATTCATGACGAGATGGCATTTAAGCGATAACCGGTGCCGATGAAAAAAGTTAAAGATTCCATAATCACAATGACAGAACTAGTGTTGCCCCATCATACAAATCAATTGGGCAATTTGCTCGGCGGACAGTTGATGCACTGGATTGATATTTGTGCCGCTCTTGCTTCTTCTAAACATGCACAGCGTATTTGTGTAACAGCCTCAGTGGATAGAATTAATTTTCTGCATCCGATCAAACTTGGCGATGTTGTAACAATAAAAGCTTCGGTGAATAGAGTATTCAATACATCAATGGAAGTTGGGGTTAAGGTCGTTGCCGAAAACCATACTAAAGGCATTCAGCGTCACACAAATTCTGCTTACTTAACTTTTGTCGGTTTGGATAACAACGAAAAACCTGTTAAAGCCCCGGAAATTATCCCGGAATCCGACGATGAAAAGAGACGTTTTGATGATGCCCTGACCAGAAGAGAAAAAAGACTCCAATTAAGAGATAAATAAAATGAAAATGTTAATTGTTGTTCTATTAATTTGGACAAATTTATTTGCTCAGTCATTGGAGGAGCTTTACAATTCAGTTCTGACATTAGGAAATAAATCCTCCGGAAGCAACATTAACATTACGTCAACAACCGAGCCGTCTAAAGAAAAATGCGGATTCAGTATTGTATCTGAAGTTAAAGCAAACTTCAACCGATTCACAACAAGCCAGCAAAAAGTAATTATGAATATTTTAAGCAGACCGGAAAGACAAACAAGCGTTGTATCATCTTCCGGTTTCTTTCGTATTCACTTTGATACAACTGGAACTCATGCACCTGATTATTTCCCTAACGAAAAGAACAATATTCAGCTTAGCATAGATTCTCTAGTGATCGCTTTTGATTCCTCATACAACTTTGAAATCAACTATCTTGGATATGAACAGCCACCGGATGATGAAGGAGACGGCGGCGATGACCTATTTGATGTTTATATTACCAATCTTGGAACCGGTTATTATGGTTACACAGACTTTGAAAAACGAACTGCCGATGACAGGTACAAAAGCTTCATGGTAATTGATAATAAAATGGATGTTCCCACTCCGGGGATTAATGGAGTTAGGGTTACCGCCGCGCATGAATTTCATCATGCAATTCAAGTTGGTTCTTACCGCCCTCCGCTCAGCGGGGATGAATATTATTTTGAGCTAACTTCAACTTCAATGGAAGAGTTTGTGTACAACAGTATAAATGATTACTATAACTATCTACCGACTTATTTTAAACATCCCGATAGGAGATTCACATATAATGTTGGAAATACAGGCTACGACAGGGTGATCTGGAATATTTATCTAAAAGAAAAATTTGGGCAAGAAGGGAATGATCCTAAAAAAGGTTTTGATATAATTAAGAAAAGTTGGGAAATAATGAGAAATCATACCCGAACAGCAATTGAAGCACTCAGCCTTGCTCTTTCTCAAAACGGTCTTGATATCAAAAGCAGCTTTAATGATTTTGGCGCTTGGTGTTATTTTACAGGTAACCGAGCACAAGAAGGAAAATATTTTAGCGAGGCAGGAAATTATCCGCTTATTAGACCGCTTGCAAATTATGAATATTTCCCTCCAAAGAAGACTTATAGTTTAAGTATACAACCGATAGCTAATAATTATTTAATATTCGATCTGGGTTATTCCGGGATTAACGACACATTGGTAAGCATAGTTACAAACGGTGATGTGAACAGCGCCGCTAAGGATCCTTATCCATCTATTGACTATACCTACAGCTTAATGACAAATCCAGAAGAGGGCAGTAGTCATATTGTAAATGAATATTATTCGAAAATTACTAGCGACAATCGAAACTATCTAACAGAAATAGATATTTTAAATGATCAAGTTGTGGAAGGAAGTTCCATCCCGCGCGGTGAACTTGACCACGTTTATCCTCAGCCCTACAGTTATTATAAACACTCGGATATTTCGCTTGCTGTTCCTGTAAAAAACAGTTTGTCAGATTATGCAAATTTATATATTTACACCATCAGTATGAACTTGGTTTACAATGCACAACTTGAAGTGAACAAAAGCGGTAGAAGAATGGTAAAATGGAGTGGTTTGGATAATAACGGGAATACACTTCCAAGCGGTATTTATATTTATGTAACCGATAGTAACGGACAAATACTCAAAGGGAAATTAGCTATTATCAATGACTAATTATTCTTTCATATTACAAGATTTAACAAAATCTTTCAGCCGGAGATTGATCTTTAAAAATATTAATGCCGAATTTAACTCCGGTTCTGTTTATGGTTTAGCCGGGAGTAACGGCTCCGGGAAATCTACACTTGCAAAGATCATCGCTGGACTTTTATCCCCAACATCCGGGAAAGTAATACACAAGTTTGAAGATAAAGAAGTGCCAATGGAAAAACTTCATGATCATCTCGGCTTCGTTTCCCCTTACTTAGTATTATATGATGAGTTTACTGCAGAAGAAAATTTAACGCACTTTCTGAAAATTCGCGGTATTGAAATAGACAATGAGAAAATTAAAACTCTGCTTAATGATTTTTCATTATACGGCAGAAGAAATGATCTTCTTAAAGCCTACTCATCGGGAATGAAACAACGAATGAAATTTATTTTTTCGCTGATCCATTCTCCTGAATTGTTGATCCTTGATGAACCTACTTCTAATCTTGATATTGAGGGAAAAGATAAGGTTTATGAAATAATCGAGAGAGAATCTAAAAACAAACTGATCGTTATAGCATCAAATGAAGAGAGTGATCTCGCTCTTTGTAAAGAAATAATTTATGTGGAAGAATATAAAAAATGAAACCGACCTGTGTAAATCTATTTAATACGTGTTCTATCAAAAGAGGATTAGAGTGAAAGCATTTGCACTTTTTAAAAAGGATTGGCAGTCTGAACTAAGGACAAGGTATGCAATAAATGCACTCGCAATGTTTATCTTAGTTACCATTAGTGTTATTTTGTTTTCGATTGGACAGGAAAATATATCGGATCACTTAACCGGCGGTCTGCTTTGGGTCGTAATATTCTTTTCGGCAATGTCGGGTTTATCGCGAGCGTTTGTTTCAGAAGAAGATAAAGGAACCACGCTGACCCTTCATTTAATTGCTGCGCCTTCAACTATATTTAACGGCAAGTTGATCTTCAATGTTGTATTGGTTTATATAATGAATATTGCCATTACAATTTTATTTGCCTTTTTATTTAAATCATTTGTAATTCAGAATTTTTCAATATTTCTTCTTGCCGGTCTGTTCGGAAGTTTCGGTATTGCAGTCTCCTCCACCATCATAGCTGCAATAATATCGAAAGCAAGCGCCAAAGGAACACTATACCCGGTGCTGGCTTTCCCAATTCTACTCCCGCTCATACTTGTGTTATTAGAGCTCACCAAATACGCAATTGACGGGAAACCTTTGGACTCGGCTTTAGTTGAGCTTGCAGTATTAGTATGTTACGATGTGATAATGCTTACGGCATCTTACTTGCTTTTTGATTTTATCTGGAAAGATTAAAAATTTGAAATCGTGAATTTTGAATTGATTATCTTTACTTCACTAAAAAATAACTTCAACTTATAATGATCACTTTTAAATATTCACTTGTCTCGAAATTAATTTATCGTTATGCAAATGTTCCGCTAACACTATTTTTATTGCTGTATATGGTTTCATCTTTTGCTTATATGTTCCGAGATTGGTTTTATGTGTTTCCATTTCTTCTTAACCTGATAATAATCATTGCGCTAAATAGATATTACTTAAGAACGTATAAGTTCTTCCCTTTTAGAATTGATATTAATAACGAGAAAATAATTTGCAGTGATTATTTTAAAAAATCTAAACAAATTGAAATTACAATTATCGATATTGATGAAATTGAGGGAGGCATACTTTCTGGAACACCAGCCAAACCCATTTATATTCATGATGGAAAGAATGATGTTATTGTAGGAATTAGTCCCCACCTAAGAAACAGCAATAAATTAATCACAATCATCTTAAGCAATATCAGCAAACCTCTTTACGACGAAGTACTTAAAGGCATGCAGGAATTGGGCAATCCGAAAGCTTCCAAGGATAAAAAAAAAGCCCGTCATTAAACGGGCTTTTTTAGAACTTTAGAATCAGTTTATTTCTTTGGTGGAAATACAGCATCTTGAGCTGCTTTTGCCACTTTGAATTTAACAACCTTTTTAGCAGGAATTTTAATTGCTGCGCCTGTCTGTGGGTTGCGTCCCTTTCTAGCTTTTCTAGAAGCTGTAGATACTTTGCCTAATCCAGGAATAGTGAAGCCTTTTTTAGCATTAAGATGCGCTAAAGCTACTAAATCTTCCAAGAATTGTGTTGCTGTTTTTTTAGTTGTACCTAAACGACCAGCAAGAACATCAACAATTTCGCCTTTGGTCATTGGCTTTGCTGCTGCTTTAAGCTTTGGTAAAGCTTTAGGAGCTGCTTTTTTAACTACAACTTTCTTTGGAGCTGCTTTTTTAGCAACAACTTTTTTAGGAGCTACTTTTTTTACCGCAGCTTTTTTTGGAGCTGCTTTCTTCTTAGCAACAACTTTCTTAGGAGCTGCTTTTTTTGCTACAGCTTTTTTTGGAGCTGCTTTTTTCTTAGCTACAGCTTTCTTAGGAGCTGCTTTTTTTACCGCAGCTTTTTTAGGAGCTGCCTTTTTTGCTTTTGCCATATTAAGCCCTATTATTGTTAAGGATTTCTTGAACGTCATACTTAAAATAAATAAAAAATTTAATAAAAAAAATATTTTAAATAATTTTTTATTCTCTTTTTACCTAGTAATAACAAGACATTATTGAATTATTTATATGTTAGATTCCAATTTGTTATGTATTTTAAATAGAGAAATAAATTAGAATGTATTATAACTCAATCACCGAATGAAAATATACTTAAAACTATACCTGTTTTTACTAATATTAGTTTCGCCTAGTATTTATGCGGTTAATATTCATTTCATGTCAGATTCATTGAAAACTGATTCCCTTTTTATTTCTGATTCAATAAATGTCGTTTCTCAGGATTCTATAACCAGCATTGATACAACTGGCACACCGATACAAAAAGAAACCCTTATCCCAGTCCGGCAGATCACTGCGCTGAGATCTTATGAGTATGGAAGTAAAATTAAGGAAAAGAATTTTAAGACAGATGATTACAGAACGAGCGCAGATCTGTTTACTTATCTGCCTTACGGGTTTCTGCAGGATCTTGGTCAGTTCGGTCAACCGAATGAGCAGATGTTTTACGGTATGGGATTCGGGAACATCGGGTACAGTAGGGATGGTGTAAGACTAAATAGTCCATGGCAGAATTCTTTCGACTTGAACAGATTGGCATTTGAACGGACTGATTCGTTGGAGATTATTCCTCTCACACGGGGATTTTTATTTGATCTGTATAATAATCCCGTTGGCGTAAACTTTTATACAAGGGATTACTTCTCTCCCCGTCCGGTCACGAGATTGAAATTCTATCAAGCCAGTTTTGACGAAGGTTTTATTGATCTTTTATTTCATACTCTTGTTACCAGACGATTTAGTTTTGGTTTTGGTTTAACTGTGGCGGGTATTGATTCACGCTACTTAAACAGCGATTATGAATCATGGAAGTTTAATGGAAAGTTAAGTTATGTGTTCAATAAAAATCTTTTCATAAGAGCTAATTATTATTTCACAAACGATTCTCTTGCATTGAACGGAGGACTGCCTACTCCTTCTAATGAAAATGGATATTACTCTAATGTGCTGTATGCTGATCGATACCAGTTATCAACAAATCATTATGGAGATATAAAAGTACTGGCAACAATTTTCCCTAATTCAAAAACAGACTTAACTATTTATTATCAATATGATAAACAAAAGTTTAGACAGAATTCAAATGATAAAAATACTGATATACCAAAGATCATAAATGATAATTCCTATCAATCGATTGGTCTGAGTTTTAGGAATGATTATGTAAATGATTACTTCAATCTTTTAGCTTCTGCTAATTACGAGTTTGTTGATTACTCATTAGAATTTATGAATACTTATCAGCAAGAGAACACCTTTGCTGTTGCCGGACAATTGCAGTTAACCCCGGTTGAATCTTTGATCGTACCAACTTTTTATGCAAAGTACACTAATTATGCTAACGCAAACTACTTAGGTTTTGGCAGCGATGTTAATATTGTTTTAAGTAATCTACTGACCTTATACGGCGGGTTATCATTTTATTCCAAACCGCATTCAATTATGGAAAGATACTATAGCGATGCACAAAATATCCCTGTCGGTTATTCGCTGCAGAAATCTCCGGATAAATCCAAAGTCAGGGCTTTAGAAATTGCCGCTAAGTTTAACCTCGACTTCTTTTCTGCGGATATTTCTTATTTCACATATAGCAACACTAATGCTTTCAAACCAATAATATATAACTACGCTGACTCCCTCTTAATTAATGAAATATCAATATTGGAAAGTTATTCGCAATCTATATCCGGTGTTAACATTGATTTTAATTTTAAAGTTTGGAAATTATTTTTCAGTAATAATGTGACGTATTACTTCCAAACTAATAACGAAGATTATACAGCAAAACCAGATTTTTCAGTTGCGGGAAAACTCTATTATATAGATATGCTTTTCGATAACAACTTAAGATTGAAAACAGGCATCAACTATCGCTTTACCGGGGAACAGCCCTACTTTGTTTATGACTTTGAAAAGAGCATGCAAACACGCTTTGTTACTAGTGATGCAGACGGTACACGTTTAATTAAAAACGAAATTGTACCAACTTCATTTCAGTTCGATCTATTTCTTGCAGGAACTATCCAGGAAGTTGCTACGGTTTTTCTCGTTCTCGAAAATATTACTGGTAATGATTATTATATAGTTCCATACTATTACAAACAACCGCAAATGCTCCGCCTAGGGGTCTCTTGGATTTTATTCGATTAATTCAGTTCTCATTTATTAGATTGAAATTATTATATTAAATCGAAATATTAAATTTGCTTTATTTTAAAAAGGATTAAGATGAAATCATATATCATAATTTTTCTAATAGGAATTTTTCTTTCACAATTTCTTCTCGCACAATCAGATTCTGTTGATGTAACATTTTATTACAGTGCCGATGATCTTCCAACTATTGTTTATTTGCCAGGTGAGTTCAATGGATGGACGTTGAATTCATCAAGCGCTATGACACAAGATCCGGAAACCGCGATTTGGTCTAAAACCGTTAGACTAAGAGTCGGTGGTCCTTTTCCACTTCCTGCCCAGAATAGCATTCCGGGTGCTTATCAATATAAGTTTAATTCAGATGGAAGCTGGCTGCAAGATCCGTTAAATCCGCGGTATAATGTTAATGACAATAATAATTCTTACTTATACATAAAAAATCCCACGATACATTATCTGCTTCCCAACTCAACTCCTGCTTCCGGAATAATTAGAACAAGATTCCCTGATATCTCTGCTTATATTTTTCCGGCAAAAAAGTCATCGGTTGATACATCTTCACTAAAGATCACAATTGATGATATTGAATATACAAGTATCGGGCGCAGCTATGACTCTGAGAAAAAAACAATAAGTTTCATCCCGACAAATCCACTGCCAAATGGTGAACATAAACTAAAAATTTATGCGATGAGTTCAACCGGATCCTCAAATTCAGATTCAACTACTTTTACTGTTCAAGGCGGATTGGTACAGCTTTTAACAATGCCATCGGAAACATGGAAAACTTCGTGGCGGCTGCAAGGAGCAATCTTCGATAATAACGGGGAGATTGACACAACAATCTCTGTTGCTCAGATCAATCGTTCCGATTCTTCTTGGGTAGTTCAAGTAAATAAAGGGCTTGTTGACACTGCTTTATATTTACACAAAGGAAATAATTTTTTTACTCTTCAAGCAGAAGTAAATGGTTTGCCGGAAGTTTCCGATTCGCTAAATATTTTTCGTAAAACAAATAAAACTCCGAATGCAAAAGTTACTATTACACAGTTAGGAGCGGCACTGACTTTAAGCGCCTCACAAAGTACTGACCCGGATAGTCAACAATTGAGTTATTTGTGGAGTGAAGACATATCGAATCCTGAGCTACTTGGTATTACCGGACAGACTGCTGAAGAAATTCAAATTTCAAAACCGGTAACAGCTGGCGAATATTATGTTACCTTAAGTATAACTGATACCGATTTAAACGCGGATTCCAATAGAACTTTTTTTGTGGTAGAAGAAGATAATTTTAACGTTAAGGTTGCCGAATATGAAGACAATCCGGAATGGTTAAAAAACGGAAGAATTTATCTATTATTCTTCAAAGCATTTACGCCTGCAGGAACAATAAAAGCTGCCATACCAAACTTAGAATATATTAAAGCAATGGGTTTCAATATTATTTGGGTTCTTCCTATAACTGAAATTCCCGGCGATGTTGATAACCAGATAAATATCGGGTACAATATCATTGACTTCTTAAAAGTTGAATCCTCTCTTGGTACTGACGAGGATTACAAGGAGTTTATTGATGCAGCACATGACCTTGGGATAAAAGTAATACAGGACATTACTCCGAATCATACAGGCAAAGAGCATCCGTTTGCTAAAGAAGCTGCTCTGAACAGAGATCTATCACAATATTGGAACTACTATCAGACCGTTTCAATTCCACATAACACAAACGGTCTGGGAGAATGTGTAACACCCGAAGGCATCTATTATTATTGCGCTTTCAGTGATGCACTCCTTAATTATGACTGGTCTGATCTGGATGGAAGAAATTACATGATAGATGTTTACAAATATTGGGTTAGTCAATTTGGAGTTGACGGTTATAGGTTTGATGTATACTGGGGTCCCCATAGAAGATATGGCGAAGATGATATGGGCATACCGGTTAGAACCTCTCTTAAGCATATTAAACCGGATCTGCTTCTTTTAGGAGAACAGGAAGGAACCGGACCTGGAACGGAAGTCGTTTATGCTGATCACGGCGGCGGACTTGACGCAGCTTACGATTGGTCTTTGTACTGGAACGGTATACGAAGCTTCGGGTTTAATTCTACCAGTGTTAATGCACTCCATTCTAAGTTAGCCAATGCAGGATATTATCCCGGTGAGAATGCTTATTATTTAAGATATCTGGAAAACCAAGATGAGGATAGAATCACTTATATTTTTAACTCCTTCGAAAAAACGATGCCATTAGCTACTTCTATTTTCATGGCGCCTGGTCTGGTTCAAATGCTCAACGGGCAGGAGGTAGGCTTTGGTAAAGGGATGGGCGCTTCCGGAGAACCTGACCTAAACGATAGGCGAAGAGGAATAATAGATTGGAATTTTAACGGGAAAGAATTGCTTACTCCGCATTATCAGAAGTTAGCGCAGATCCGCGCACAGTTCCCGGCTTTTTCTCAGCACCGTATGGATACAAACGGAGACGGAAATGTTGATAGTCAAGACAAGTCTGACTTCGATAGATTGGACACTGGAGATGGAATTGTATATTCTTTCCTAAGACCATATAAAGACTCAAACGGTTTAGCTGTTATGAATTTCAGTAATGAAGATCAAAGTGTTACAATTGATTTGACCAACGTTAATCTGGAATTTTCTGATAACTTTAGCTTAACTTCGTCATATTGGGTTAACGATCTGTACAACGGCAGCAGCACCCAAGTTCTTGGAAGTGACTTGGCAGCCTTCTCAGTATCGTTAGGAACTTATGGTTCGGCTATTTACACGATCTCGGCTCAACAGGAAATGGTTGACCTTCCAATACTACCGCCAATTGTAAAAGTTGAGAAAAATTTGAATTCATTACCAAACAGATTTGAATTATCTCAGAATTATCCGAACCCGTTTAACCCGAGTACAACAATAAAATATTCCATACCTACCGGCAGGCAGGCTTTCCAAATTGTAACATTAAAAGTGTATGATATTCTCGGACGTGAAATAGCAACACTTGTAAACGAAGTGCAAAGTCCAGGTGTTTATGAAGTAAAATTTAATCCGGTATCGAGCAGCCAGGATCTAGTATCCGGTATTTATTTTTACAGATTACAAGCCGGCAGTTTTGCCGAAAGTAAGAAAATGATACTTCTGAAGTAAAAAGACTGTGGAAATTATCTTGTTAGTTGTGCAATCATAACTGCGGCAGCGCTGGCAACATTCAGCGACTCGGCATTTCCTTGTTTTGGAATTGTAACGATATCATCGGAAAGTTTTAGCGCAGTTTCAGTAGGACCATGAGCCTCGTTGCTCATCACGAGGACTTTGTTCCCTTTTCCTTTGTAAGTGAAAATATTTTTACCATCCATATCCGAACATAAAATCTTCATACCTTTCTTTTTCAATCTAAGTAGATCATCGTAGAAATCATCGGGTTCAAATATATTGATGTGAAATAAGGAGCCCATTGTTGAGCGAATCACTTTAGGATTGTACAGGTCTACTGAACCTGGACTGATGATAATGCTGCGAACACCGAACCAATCGCACGTGCGAATTATTGTTCCAACATTTCCAGGATCGGATATATTCTCCAACGCAATAATTAGTTTTTCATCACTACTAATTTCCAACACTGCGGGAAACATCAACATCACAGCGCTTATTCCTTGCGGTGATTTTGTATCGGTCAGTTTTTGATAATTCTTATCATTTATAATTTCAGTTCGCTGGGGTTTGCTGAAGCCGGGCTGTTTATTCTTATCAGCAAAAGATTGACTCATTATTACGATTTCGCATTTATACTTGCTCTTCAGTGCCTCCTCAACAAGTCTCTTTCCTTCAACAATAAATTTACTTTCCTTTTGTCGGTATTTTTTTTGTTTCAGAGATGAGTAATACTTCAATTCATTTTGAGTAAGCATAGTAGTACTATCTTTAAGTTAAAGTGAGGTTATTCATTTGCTTTCGCTTTTTCATCATTGATAAGTTTCGGAGTTGCCAACTCATTGATTTTCATTTCCTCAACCTTGGTCAGCTCCTGTTTTAGGCTGTCAATTTTCATCTGATAAGCTTTCTTCATTTTAATAAGCTGAGAAATCTGGCTTGTATGTTCTTCCTTTTCAACTTCTGCTGCCTGTATATCTTCCTTAAACTGAATAACTGTGTTTTGGAGTCCGTTTATCTTTCTTATTAACTTTGCTACCGTTTCATCTTTTTCGGTAAGCTGAGTTTCTAACTTTTCACTTCTAACTTTATACTGCTGATACCCTTCGCTTGTTTTCTTCAGCAGAACATTAAACTCTTCTTCCAAACTGGATTTATATTTTGACATCTCCTCAATTTTTTCATTAAGCTCTTTCACGGAATTTTTACTTGCTGCTTCTTCCTTTTTCAACGCTTCAACTTTATGAGTGAATTCTTTCTGATCATTATTGAGCTTACCAACTTTTTCCTCAAGTGTCAACAATTGATCTTTAAGAATTGTAACATTCTCCGTCAGCTCAGAAAGCTGCTG
This sequence comes from Chlorobiota bacterium, assembly GCA_013151565.1. Classification (GTDB taxonomy): domain Bacteria; phylum Bacteroidota; class Ignavibacteria; order Ignavibacteriales; family Melioribacteraceae; genus SZUA-22. The sequence goes on along the minus strand of JAADIB010000076.1, from coordinate 75 downwards.
TGTTTTTTCAGCCAGTTGTTTTTCAATCGATTTTAACTTAGCTTCAGAGGTCCCGATCTCATGCTGCAGCTTATC
>JAADIB010000132.1 GCA_013151565.1 Chlorobiota bacterium | reverse complement strand
ATCGAAATTGAACTCACTAGTTCAGTATCTTATCCCAACCCGTTTTACGATGTAGATGTTGAAGCTACATTTAGCGGACCTGACGGGCAAATAATAACCCGCCCAGCATTTTGGGATGGCGATTCAACATGGAAAATCCGTTTTGCACCGACCGAGATTGGTTTATGGACAATGACAACAAATGCAACTGATGTTAGTAACAGCGGTCTTCACAATATAACCACATCTGTTGAATGTGTCCTTTATTCCGGAGACATGGACATCTACAAACATGGTTTCTTAAAAGTAAGTGACAACGGGCGGTATCTGACTTACAATGACGGCACTCCTTTCTTCTATCTCGGTGACACACACTGGATACTGCCTCATGAACGTTTTAATACTTCAAATGCTCCGGGTATAGCTTCACAGTTCAAATACACTGTTGATAAAAGAGCACAGCAAGGATTTACTGTTTACCAGTCTGAACCGATTTGGCAGCCTCATGGCGGAACTCATGTCGGTGCAGATGAAGAAGTCACCGCAACTTTACGGAATGGTTTTGGAGAAGATGATCTGGGAGGATTTGCTAATTTGGATAGAAAGTTCAAATACATTGCTGATCAGGGTCTCGTTCATGCAAATGCAGAAGTTGATTGGGCAAGAAATCCGGCAAGTCTTCCTGACATTTATACAGAGGATTATATGGCACGTGTTGCCAGGTATTGGGTTGCACGATTTGGCGCTTACCCTGTTATTTGGACAATCGCACAGGAGATCGATAACAACATGTATGATGCATATGATTCTGAAACAATAAAAAAATGGTTTGCCGTTGGGCAAAGTATTTTTGATTCGGATGATTACGATCACCCCATTATGCCTCATATGGAAGATGGCAGTAATACAACATCGGCAAATTCATGGTGGGCAGATAAACCATTCCACGATGGATGGGCAGTCCAGTGGCAGGGTGATATGACAGATAAAAATATATCTAAAGGCTATTGGAATTATACACCGGCAAAACCGGCAATATTATACGAAGGTCAGTATGACCAATTCTGGACTGACTCAAGAGGCGCTCTTAGTGAAGGATACAAAGCTTTTCAAAGTGGAATGTATGGGTTTGGATATGGAGCAAACGGTATATGGAATGATATTTATTCGAAACCCGGTGACCCTCCGGACTATGGAACAGGTTACGAGATGCCCGACCGTTATTTTTGGTGGTTTGATGGAGCTAATCTTGAAACTGGTGACCAGCTAACCATTTTTAAAGACTTTTATACAAGTCTCGAGTGGTGGAAACTTGTTCCTCGATTTCTTGATAGTGAGTGGGCGCTCTTTTATGATGGAAAACACGCATACTTAGCATCCGATGAAAGAAAAAATTTTGTTGTATTATTTGCGAATGATTCAAGATCAACAGGTATACTAAAAAATCTTGAACCGGATAGTGCATATGTAGCAAGCTGGTTCAATCCAAGAGACGGAGAGTATACAATTATCGATACAATTGTACAAAGCAGCACTGACTGGACAATCCCAGCAAGACCGACTCGAGAAGACTGGGTATTAATTGTAAATAAAATAGATCTCGATTTGACTGGGATTGATAATTCTAGAATTCATAATAATTTATATCAATTTGAGTTAAAGCAGAATTATCCTAATCCTTTTAATCCCTCAACAACTATTTCATACTCTATACCCCAAAGCGGATTAGTGACTTTGAAAGTCTTTAATATCAAAGGCGAAATAGTTGCTGAGCTGGTCAATAAGAATCAGTCAGTTGGAAATTATTCAATAAGCTTTGATGCATCTAGTCTTGCTACAGGTACATATATTTATGAATTAACCAGTAATAGTATGAGAGTTTCTAAGGAAATGCTATTGATAAAATAATTATTAATTCTTAATCCTACAGATAATATTTGTGTATTACTTTACCGCCTTGGAGTAGAATCCAAATAATTATGTAACCGAGATTATGCAATAGGAAAGAAAATTTAGACAACAAAAACTTCATCTATTGCATCTCCGAGGGAGTCCTTCGGACAAATCTCTGTAATCCCGCCATACTCGAAGTTGGGGATTATAACCCAAATGGTTATTTGTAGAAAGTTATCATCCCTTACTGCAAGTAAAGCATTTATACACAATTAGGTTTAAAAAGAATATACTTTTCAAAATAGTTATAAAATAATTGAAAAAATTTCTAGATGTTTGCTTCATTTTTAAATTCCAGATTCATTTCTTCATTAAAGATAAATAAACAACAAATGCTATTGCAAAACCGACAAACCATGCATAGTCGTATAAAAATCTGACAGACGGAACAATTAGTCCAATTAGTGCAATTAATACACCGGCGGCAAGAGCGTAAATTGCCTTGAAGTTAAATCCGTTTTTGTATGTATAAATACCCTTTGGAGAATATAGGTCGACTACTGAAAGTTCTTGTTTTCTAAAAATGAAATAATCAGCGATCAAAATACCGGCAATCGGTCCTAAAAAACTCGAGTAGCCGACGAGCCAGCCGAAAATATATGCGCTGTAATCGGAAAGAAGTTTCCATGGCATCATAAGAATTCCCACAACTGCTGTAATCAAACCGCCTTTAACAAAGGTAATATGTTTGGGCGAAAGGTTAGCAAAATCATTTGCCGGCGAAACAACATTTGCAGCAATGTTTGTAGTCAGTGTAGCAAGAATAAGAGAAACCAATGCAATTGCAACAACAAAGGGATGTTCAAATTTCGAGAGCAGAACAACAGGGTCCCAAATTGTTTCACCGAAGATTAAAACGGTTGCGGATGTAACAGCGATACCGATAAATGAAAAAATAATCATTGAAGGAGGCAGTCCTATTGCCTGTCCGATCATCTGTGATTTCTGACTTTTTGCATAACGAGTGAAATCAGGAATATTCAATGAAAGCGTTGCCCAAAAACCAACCATTCCGGTTAGTGATGGAATAAAGAATTTCCAGAACTCTCCCGCAGTCGTAAATTTACTCGGCTGGTTTAAAATCGGTCCGAATCCCCCTGCATTTACATAAGCCCAAATTAATAAACCGATACCAACTATAAGTAAAAACGGAGCGCCATACGCCTCTAGAAATTTTATTGAATTAATTCCCCTAACAATAAAAAATACATTCATCCCCCAGAAGAGTAAAAATCCAATTGCCGGTCCCCACGAAAAAAGCGCCCAGCTAGGAAGAATAATAATTATTAAAGAATTAAATGCCTGTCCCCCGATCCATGTCTGTATCCCAAACCAACCGCATGCAACAATTGCTCTAAGCAGTGCAGGCACATTAGACCCTGTCGTACCGAAAGAAGCCCTTGCTAAAACGGGAAAAGGTATTCCATATTTTGTACCGGCGTGTGCGTTAAGAACCATCGGAATCAGTACAATCATATTTCCCAACCCGATTGTCATCAACGCCTGCCACCAGTTCATTCCCCCAGCAATAAGTCCGCTAGCCAGCATATAAGTAGGAATGCAAACGCCCATCCCAATCCAAAGAGCAGCTATATTGTAAGTTCCCCATGTTCTATGAACAACAGTCGTAGGCGCTAAATCATCATTTATTAGTTTTCGATTTTCAAGTGAAGATAAATCTGTTTCAACGAGTTCGCCGTTTATAAATTTATTCATTCGAATCCCTTAAAAAAGTTTCACGCAACGAATGCAAAGACTTAAACATTGCAGAGAAGGCGATGTAGAAGCACTTAATCCCAAGTACTACCGAAAGCTGATCTTTTGATAAAATTTCCGCGACCTGTTCTTCCTTTAAACTCATTATTTTGAACAATCACTTTCCCACGTGACAAAACGGTTTCAGCATTCCCCTTGATTTTTTTCCCTTCATACATTGAGTAATCGACGTTCATATGATGTGTTTCTGCAGAAATAGTATGTTCGGCGTTGGGATCCCATATAACAATATCAGCATCGGAGCCAACTGAGATACTTCCTTTACGCGGATACATCCCGAATATTTTTGCAGGCGCAGTAGAGTTGATCTCTACCCATCTGTTGAGTGTTAGCCTTCCTTCATTAACTCCTCCCTGAAATGTTAAATGCATCCGGTTTTCAAGGCTTGGTCCTCCGTTTGGGATTTTAGTAAAATCATCTTTTCCCAATTCCTTCTGTCCTTTGAAATTAAAGGGACAGTGGTCGGTAGAAACAACTTGTAAATCATTCCGCCGCAATCCTGCCCACAATTTTTCCTGGTTCCACTTTTCACGTAATGGAGGAGAGAAAACAAGTTTTGCTCCTTCAAAATCGGGAGTATCCATATCATCAATTGAATGAAAGAGATACTGCGGGCATGTTTCCGCGAATGCAGGTAATCCTTTAGCGCGGGCTTCCGATACTTTTTCAAGAGCATCATTACACGTGAGGTGAACAATATAAACGGGTGATCCTGCCATCTGCGCTAATGCAATGGCTCTATGTGTTGACTCAGATTCGGCAATTGCGGGTCTGCTGTAGGCGTGATTAATTGGGGATAACTTTCCGGCTGCTACTGTCTGCCTTACAATTTCATCTATAACCATACCGTTTTCAGCGTGCATACAAATCAATGCCCCTGTATCGGCAGTATGTTTCATTGCTTTATAAATAGTGGCATCATCAACCATTAAAATATTAGGATATGCAAGAAATAGTTTAAAACTTGTAATTCCTTCATTTACCATGTCTGTCATTTCACTTAATCTGGAATCCGGTAAGTCTGTAATGATCATATGAAAACCGTAATCTATTGTAGCTTTACCATCAGCTTTAGCCATCCAAATATCCAACCCTTCGCGGAAACTTTTTCCTTTTGGCTGAATGGCAAAATCTATTAATGATGTTGTGCCTCCAAAAGCAGCAGCTTTGGTTCCGGTTTCAAAATCATCGCTTGATGTAGTTCCCCCGAAAGGCATATCGAGGTGTGTATGTACATCAATTCCCCCGGGAATAACGTATTTATCCTTTGCATCAATTACTTTGTCAGCTTTATTATTTAAGTTCTCGCCGATCAGATTTATTTTTTCGTCTTCAATAAATATATCCCCGATATAATCCTGTTCGGCAGTAATGATACGCCCGTTTTTAATTAATGTTGACATATCTTCTCCCTTATTATTTGTTGATTTGGCGATTGTCCGAAGAATTCCTACGGAGAATCCTTTGTTGATTTATTAATCAACTAATTCTTTTATAATAGATTTAAATCATAAAGTCTCCAGATGATCAATGAATTTCAATACCATATTTCTTTTGAAACTCAGCCAGATTTTCCCATGTGAGCGGTTTTCCCTGATCTTTAAATTCAGAAGTTAATTCGTTCCAAGTTTTGGAAGCAGATTCATCATCCACACGAACCATAGTAATGCATTCATCAACCGGGCATACCAAAGCACATAAGGAACATCCAACGCATTCCTCCTCTTTAACGGTTGTTTCATTATACCCGTTTACTTTTTTCAAATCTATCGCCTGATGGGCGGCATCCTCGCATGAGATATAGCATAGATTGCAGTGGATACATTTTCCCTGGTCGATTCTGGCAACGGTTTTATGGAGTAAATCAAAATTGCCGAAATCTGAGATTTGATTGAGAGCTTTACCTTTAATTTCATCAATAGTTGAAAACCCCTTTGACTCCATCCAATTAGTAAGTCCTTCAATCAGATCATCAATTATCCGGAAACCATAATGCATAACAGCAGTACAAATTTGAACTGAACTGGAACCCAGCAAAATAAATTCCGCTGCATCGCGCCATGTACTGATTCCTCCAACTCCTGAAATAGGCAAATTAACTTCGGGATCATTGGCTACTTGTGAAACCATGTGCAGCGCAATTGGTTTAACTGCCGGTCCGGCAAATCCCCCGTGACTACTTTTCCCAGCAACGGACGGCAGAATTTTCAAAGTATCAAGATCAATTCCCATTATACTGTTGATAGTATTTATTAAAGCAATTCCATCAGCGTTGGCTTGCTTTACTGCACGCGCCGGAAAGCGAATGTCTGTAACATTTGGAGTTAATTTAACGAGAACCGGGATACTTGAAACTTCTGTTACCCATTCAGTTATCATTTTACAGTATTCCGGCACCTGACCAACCGCCGCTCCCATTCCCCTTTCACTCATGCCGTGAGGGCAGCCGTAATTTAATTCGATTCCATCCGCCCCCGTATCGATCGTTCGTTTCACTATATCCTGCCAAGCTTCTTTTTTTGATTCAACCATCAGGGATACGACTACTGCCCTGTCAGACCAAAGCCTTTTTGTTTCTGCAATCTCTTTTAGATTGGTTTCAATATTTCGATCACTTATTAACTCAACATTATTAATCCCGACAAGCTTTTCTCGGTTCAACTCCAACGAACCGTATCTATTGCAAACATTCATAACCGGACCGCCGATCGTTTTCCATACAGTTCCGCCCCATCCCGCTTCAAACGCTTTGCAGTTTTGATATGCAGAATTGGAAGGTGGAGCAGATGCCAGCCAAAACGGGTTAGGTGATTTGATTCCGCCGCAATCTGTTGAAAGATCTATCATCATAAACCTCAAAAATAATTCTATGGAGTGTTAGTTAAAAATCTGTCAATTCCGTGTGCAGCTTGTTTCCCATCATAAGCCGCGTTCACTACTTCCTTGCCGCCGTTTATACAGTCACCGCCGGCAAAAACTTTTGGATTGCCGGTCTGATATGTATCGGTGTCCACAAGCAATTTCCTGTTTGAAATTTTGATATCCGGAATAAGTTCAAGAAACTCAGCATTGAATTTTTGTCCCAATGCCGTAATAACCATATCAACAGGAATTTCAAATTCAGAATTTGGAACGGGAACAGGTTTTCGTCTTCCATGTTCATCCTTTTCACCTAATTCCATTTTTAAACAGCGTAATCCTTCTACCGAGGAATTGCCTATAATTTCAATTGGAGATGTTAAAAACTTAAAAATAATACCGTCACTTTTTGCGAGTTCGTATTCAAAATTATTTGCAGGCATTTCGTTCTCACTTCTTCGATAGATTATCGTTACTTCTTCAGCACCGAGTCGTTTTGCATTAGTGGCAGCGTCAATGGAAGTGTTACCGGCGCCAATTACGGCAACACGTCTCCCGATATCGATCGAACTCCATTTCTCTTTTTTTATTTCTTTAATCAATTTCACTGCGCCGGAAACACCTTTTAAGTTTTCACCGGGAATATCTAAATTTTCACTTTCACCTAAGCCTATCCCAATAAATATCGCATCGTGTCTGTTTAATAATTCATCAAATGAAATTGTTTGACCGATAGTTACACAGGTGTGAATTGTCACTCCAAGATTCTTTATTAATTCAACTTCTCTTAAACTATCGTATTGACGTGTTTTATAAGGTGCAATTCCCCAAGTATTTAATCCGCCCGGAACTTTATCCGATTCATATATCTCAACTTTATAGCCCAAAAGTGATAGCTCAGCACCGCAAGCTAATCCGGCAGGTCCCGATCCGATAATTCCTACAGATTTTCCGTTAAAGGATTTTTTATTGAACAAATTACCTTTGCCACTATCCAGATAATACTCAACCGAGTATCGCTGAAGCCTCCCTATTTGTATTGGTTTTTCTCCTTTTTCATTAAGCACACAGGCACCTTCACACAGATCATCAACAGGGCAGGCTTTAGCACAAGTTAAAGCAAGCCAATTCGATTCATAAATAGTTTTTGCCGATCCAAGAGGATTTCCAGTTAAGATTTTTTTTATGAATGTGGGAATATCAATATGTGTGGGACACGCACGAATGCAGGGAGCATCGAAACAGTAAAGGCATCTGAAAGCTTCTGATACCGCACTATTACGAGTGAACGGTGGAGTCAACTCTTCAAAATTATTTTCGTACTGCTCATCTGTAAGTTTATTTGCTCTGTTCATGGCTTCTATTTAATTTTTGATTTATACATTTTTTACTAAAATAGCAGCTTGTTTCTTTGCTTCTTTGAATATTAAATCCTAAATCAGCAATTTTCGAGCGCTTTGTTCATAGTCTTGAGAAAATCATCAACCTCGCTTTTTGACACGGTCAGTGGTGGTGCAATACGTACAACATTTCCATACAAACCACCTTTACCAATAAGTACTTTTTCTTTTTTCATTTCTTCGAACAGCTTTCCTACCAATTCAGGATCGGGTACTTTATTCTCTTTTACAAACTCACATGCCTGCATCAATCCCATACCGCGCACATCTCCTATTGACGGATATTTTTTTTGCAGATCCTCTAAACCATCTCTCAAATACTGCCCGACTTCATGAGAATTTTCTGCGAGCTTTTCTTCTTCAATTACCTCTATTGTTGCTAAAGCGGCAGCCATCGATACAGGGTTGCCTCCGAAAGTAGAGATTGTTAAACCGGTAAAACTATCTGCAATTTCGGGTGTTGCAATTGTTGCGCCAACCGGAACACCATTTGCAATACCTTTTGCTGCGGTGAGAATGTCGGGTTCAACTCCCCAATGTTCAATGCCAAACATTTTCTTCCCGGTTCGTCCAAAGCCTGTTTGTACTTCATCGGAAATAAAAACACCGCCAAATTTTTTAATGATAGGAACTGCAACTTCAAAATATTCTTTCGGGGGAGTTATAAAACCACCTACTCCTTGAATCGGTTCGGCGATAAACCCGGCAATCTCGCCGGTTGTTGTAGTCATTATTAATTCTTCTATATCACGTGCACATCTCAAATCGCATGAAGGGTATTCCAATGCGAAGGGACACCTATAGCAATAGGGACTCATAGCATGTTTAATGCCTGCTATGTAAGTTCCGCCATGCCGCCAGGGAGCGTGAGCTGTTAAACTCATGGCAAGCATTGAACGTCCGCTGTAACAATGCCTTAATGCAATAATTTCTTGCCTGCCAGTATAATGCTGTGCCATAAAAACTGCCGTCTCATCAGCTTCGGTGCCGCTGCTTGTAAAAAATGTTTTTTTAAGCGCACCGGGAGTTATCTTAGCCAGTTTTTCAGCCATCAGAACAATGTTTTCAGTCTGGTAAAGGGTTGAAGTATGCTGCAGTTTTTTAATCTGCTCGGCAATTTTACCAGTCACTTTCGGGTTACAATGACCTACGCTTACAGTTAATATTCCGCCGAAGAAATCAAGATATTTATTGCCTTCAGGATCGTAAACATACATTCCTTCACCGCGATCAATTACAAGATGTTTTTTGTAATAATTTACAACACTAGGAAAAAGATATTCATCGTGTTTCGCAAGGACTTCATCCGAACTTAACTTGTGATTTGTTGTTTCCATAATTTACTTCCCAAAAATTTTTAAATTTGTATAATTTTTTTATAAGTTTCCGGACGGCGGTCGCGGTAAAACTGCCAAACATTTCTTACTTCCTTTATTTCATCCAAATTCAATTCGGCAATAACCAATTCATCTTTATCACGGCTTGCCTGGGCAATAATTTTTCCACGCGGCGAACAGAAATAACTGCTACCGTAAAACTCACCAATATTCCATGGCGCCTCTTTTCCAACTCGGTTAATTGCCCCGACAAAATAGCCATTTGCCACGGCATGAGCAGGCTGTTCAAGCTCCCACAGATATTCCGATAAACCGGCGACTGTAGCCGATGGGTTGAATATTATTTCCGCTCCGTTTAGTCCAAGAATGCGGGCGCCTTCGGGAAAGTGTCTATCGTAACAGATGTATACACCAATATCAGTATAAGCAGTTTTAAACACCGGAAATCCGAGATTACCAGGCTTGAAGTAAAATTTTTCCCAAAAACCCGGATCACAATGAGGGATATGATGTTTTCTATATTTCCCAAGATATGTTCCGTCCGCATCAATAACTGCTGCTGTATTGTAATAGATCCCGGTAATCTCCTCTTCATAAATTGGGACGATAATCACCATATTATGTTTTTTCGCCAAATCCTGCATAAGCTTGGTTGTGTCACCTTCGGGTATCTTTTCAACCAGTTCGTACCATTTTGTTTTTTGTTCAGCACAAAAATAGGGACCGTAAAACAATTCTTGAAGACAAAGAACCTGAACTCCTTTTTCACCTGCTTCATCAATCATGGAAATATGTTTTTCAAGCATAGCGTTTTTAATTTTGTCAATTGGATCATCGCCTGAACCAACAAGCGTAGCCTGGATTAAACCTCCGCGTACAATTCTACTCATCTTTATCCTCTCAATTTTATTATTTGTTGATTGAGTGATTTGTTGATAGTTAATCAACTAATTATTTTAATATATTTTTAAACCATAAAATCGCCAAGTTATCAGCTCATCCAATTAACTTGCGATTCAGGATTCCATTTTGTTGTGATTTTTTTTATTTTGGTCCAGAATTCGATTGAGCTTTTACCTGTTATATCACCAACTCCGAATCTTGATTCATTCCATCCTCCGAAAGAGAACGGTTCTCTCGGAACGGGAACTCCGATATTAACTCCGATCATTCCGGCGCTTGCTCTTTCGGCAACATAGTTTGCAGCGCCTCCGCTTTGAGTAAATACGGCAGCTGCGTTTCCATAATTTGAACTGTTCTCAATTTCGATCGCCTGGTCAATATTATCCACTCTCATTATTGAAAGAACCGGACCAAAGACTTCTTCTTTGGCAATTCTCATCTCAGGCTTTACATAGTCAATTATTGTGGGTCCTACATAAAATCCGTTTTCTTTTCCTTCAACAACATAATTTCTACCATCAACTAAAACTTTAGCGCCCTCGTTTTCAGCTTCGGTTATATAATTTTCAATTCTTTCCTTTGCTTTAGCTGAAATAATTGCTCCCAAATTTTTTCCCGGAATAATTTTCCGCGCTTCATTACAAAGCTCTTCAATTATATGATCGATAGGTCCAACGCCTACCAAAGCTGATGCTGCCATACATCTCTGGCCTGCGCAGCCTGTCATGGAAACCGCCACATTTGAAGCGGTCATTTTAACGTTTGCATCTGGTAATACAACTAAATGATTTTTTGCTCCACCAAGTGCGAGAACTCTTTTCAGATTGGAAGTTCCTCGTCTATATACAATTTTTGCAACTTTAGTTGAACCTACAAAAGATACGGCATCAATACCGGGACTATCGCATATTGCTTCCACTGCTTCCCGCGAGCCGTGTACAACGTTAAAAACACCTTTCGGAAGTCCGGCTTCTTTCAATATCTCTGCAAGTCTATTAGTGCTTAATGGCACAAGTTCGGATGGTTTCATTACCATTGTATTACCAAGCACCAAAGCATTCGGGATTGTCCAGTTGGGAACCATATTCGGAAAGTTAAACGGTGTAATTGATGCTACAACACCAACCGGGTAACGTTCTTCACGGCACTCAACACCTTTACTTACTTGGAGTAATTCACCGGAAATTAATTGAGGCATTGAACAAGCGAACTCTGTTAGTTCGGCGCTTTTTAAGACTTCGGCTTTAGCTTCGGCGTAAGTTTTACCGTTCTCTTCAACAATTAAATTTGTAAGTTCATCCATATATTTCTCAAGTAATTGTTTATACTTGAAAAATATTTGAACTCTTTCTTTGATAGGCATTGCAGCCCAGGATGGAAGCGCTTCTCTTGCTGTTTGTACTGCTTTTTCCACGTCTTCCCCCGAGGAGAGGAAAACTTGTGAGATTATAGATCCATCAATCGGTGATAAAACATCTAAACTTCCGTTACTGCCTTTAATTAATTCTTCACCAATATAATTGGAAACCGGCTTGTATTTCATATTATTACCTCTATTCTAATTAATAGCTGTTTATTACCGAAACTATACAATGGAATATAAGAACAAAAAGTTTGTATCCACTTTAAATACAACACTTAGCAGAACATGTTTTGAAGATAAAAATATTGAGTTAAAGTTACAAAAATAATTTGGATGTTATGTCACTTAAAAATATCAGAGAAAAATCATAAATGAATAGAATACCATTAAATAATTGTGAATATATTACTAGTTAGTCGATTTGATTCATTAAAAATAATCTCATCCTTTTTATATTTATATCAAGATTTAAAAGCTCTAAATCCGAGATAGAGAAAAAGTAGCTTACCATCATTTTTAATAAAAAAATAAATTATCTGGTATTGTACAAACAGAAACAAAACTAAAATGAGAATTGGAGCATCGTAAATAACTGGGGAAAATGCTGCTGGCTAGGTTGAACGCAATCGATTTTTAAGGGTTTGAGATGTGATGCATGTCTGAAATGGGTTTTGTTGAACAGCTATTACAAAAGTATGTGTTATTCCAATAATCAAATAGCTCAATCATTTAGCACCTATTCTCTAATATTTTCAAATCGATAGACGCATATGATAACTAAGCTAAGTTATATCTATTAGTTTCGTTCACTTCAGCGATTTGTTATTTGGCATTCTACTCACCAATATCTTCATTCCACACCTCCGGGTTATTTTCGATAAACGTATCCATAAGCTGACGACATTCTTGATTATCCATATTAATCACTTCTACACCTTGTGATCTTACATAATCCTCCGGCCCGCGAAATGTTCGGTTCTCCCCAATAACTACTCTAGGAATACCATACATAAGCACTGCACCGCTGCACATATCACAGGGAGACAACGTTGAGTACAACGTCGCTTTACGATAATCGGATGCTTTCATTCGTCCCGCATTTTCCAAACAATCCATTTCTGCGTGTAATATTGCACTTCCTTTTTGTACTCGCTTGTTGTGACCGCGTCCTACTATTCGACCATTAATAACGAGTACCGATCCGATTGGAATACCGCCCTCTGCCATCCCCTTTTTCGCTTCTTCAATTGCGGCTTCTAAAAATTTATCCATATTTTTACCTCACATTTCTAACAATTATACTGCCATCTTCCTTGTGTCGCTCCAATGATCAGTGGAGGTTAATTTATAAAGTTTGATTCAAAATCATTACTCATAATTTATAAATTAAATCTTAAATTATGATAATTATTTCCTTTAATAAATACTGTTCCCATTTTAATAGCTATGTGTCCTTTAACGCTGTATTAACTTGCGAAGAGCAAAACATTAGTAGTAGAAAGTTAGGTTGTCATGATATATTTATCTTATTATTCTTAGTTGTTATGCTTAATTATTATTCTATTTTATTTTTTACAAAAGCATCATAATTGTTTTAGCTCAACGAATCCTTTTCCATTTTCTTTCATCAAATCACCAATAATTTTAATTTATATTCTAAAATAAAGGAAGGAAAAAAAATGACTCTACAAACTAATTTGACTCATGTAGAAACTGCAGCAGATTTAGAAAAGATGCTTCAAGAAAATGAAAATGTAATGGTATGCTGTGGAAGAATGGGACCAATGTGTGTACCTGTTTATGGGATTATGGAAGAATTGGAAAGCGAATATCCTAATGTAAAATTTGCCGACATGTTATTTGATAACCCTGAAGCAGCTGTTATTAGAAACCATCCTGCTTGTGCATCTTTTGCAGGCTTACCATTTACAATGTATTATAAAAACGGTGAAGTTGTTAAAGCAACTACTTCTATTCAAAATATGGACCAGATAACAGAAATTTTAGATAGCGAATTCGCAAAATAAGCCGAGTACTTGTGATGAATGAAAATCATTTTGATGTTGTTATACTTGGTGGCGGAGCTGCCGGATTGACTGCGGGAATTTACCTTTCACGAGCAAAGATGAAAACTCTGATTGTGAATGAAGGTACTGCGGGAGGACAAATGGTTCTGACCCATGAAATTGCTAATTATCCCGGTGTTGAAAGTATCGGCGGATATATGCTCGGCAGCACGATGAAAAAGCAAGCTCAAAGTTTTGGAACCACTATATTCAATAATTCCAAAATCTTAGATTTGGATTTAACAAGTGATGTTAAATCAATTGAACTTGCTCGCAAAGGCAAGTTTACTTCCGATGCTATGATCATTGCAACCGGCGGTCGTTCTCGTCCGCTTAATGTTCCCGGCGAATTGAAATTCAAGGGTCTTGGTATTTCATATTGTGCTACTTGCGATGGTGACTTTTTCCAAGATAAAGAGATAATTGTTGTAGGCGGTGGCAATTCTGCTCTTGAGGAAGCAGTATCGCTTACAAAGTATG
>JAADIB010000356.1:2001-4413 GCA_013151565.1 Chlorobiota bacterium | reverse complement strand
ATATCTGTTCAATCAGCGGGCTATTATTTTTTGCTTTGCACAATAAAAGACAATATATCGTTTCATAAGTTTTGTATATTTGAATGTTATATAATTTTAATTAAATAAAAAATCAAAGGAGAATTATTATGGGAAAGCATTATGCAAAAGCAAAATGGGAAGGCTCACTTAAAGAGGGAAACGGAATATTAAATTTTACAGGTTATGAAGGTCCTTTCAATTTCAGATCAAGATTTGAAGATGGTCCGGAAACAAGTCCGGAAGAATTAGTTGGCGCTGCACATGCCGGATGTTATTCGATGTTTTTATCGGCATTGATAGGAAAGAAAGAACTTACACCGACAAGCATTGAGACTAAAGCAACTGTTGTGCTTGGCGACGACAACGGACCTAAAGTAACATCTATTACTTTGAACTGTGAAGCTGTGGTTCCTGGCTTAAGCGAAGAAGATTTCCAAGAGCTAGCCGCAGACGCTAAAGCAAAATGTCCGATTTCACGACTATTGACTGGAACTGAAGTTATACTTGAAGCCAAGTTAGTTCAGTAATTTATATATTACACAGTGACCATGGACATACCTGTCCTTGGTCGCTGCGTATTGCTATTACTTTTTCTTATTATCTTTTGGTGGAGTAATATCGTTATAAAATTTATTTTTAAGCGAGTCCATCTTTTCAAACATTTCATTGAACATCTTTTTATTTAACTCAAACCTCTTAGAGAAGAAATCTTTCTTGTAAAAGTCATAGGTTAAAAGTGAATCTTGGAAAAACATATCGTTAAAAAATGGACTTTGAAAATCCGGGAAGGATTTGTAAAAATACTTTTGAAAATCTGTGAATGAACTATCGGCTAATGTTGAATCATTCTTCACGTTTGAATAAAAGTATGAATATGTAGAATCATAACGAACCAAATTTCCATTTTTATCGTATTCTTTATTTACGATAATATTTGTTTTAGGTTTGATTTTACTATCCGCCTTCTTATTGTCTACATTCTGAGCGTTGCAGCTTACAGCTAAAAGCATCACCAACATTATTTGAGCTAACCTTTTCATATCCCATCTCCTCCTATAAACTTAATCTAAAAATCACACAATACATCAAAACTGAAAAAGGGAAGTCTGTTGGACTTCCCCTTTTGGAAATTATTTAATCTCAATCTGTAATGGTTTCTTTGTCTTTACTTCTTCTTTTTTAGGTATTTTAAGACGCAATTCACCATTATCATATTTTGCTGTTATCTTATCATCATCCACAACATCTTTCGGCAGAGTGAAAGATCGGCTGAATGATTGATAACTGTACTCCCTTCTGGTATAGTTAGCATCTTTTTCTTCCTTCTCTTCTTTTTTCTCGGAAGAAATTGTGAGGATGTTGTCTTTTAGATTAATTTTAAAGTCTTTTTTACTCATTCCCGGCACTGCCATTGTTACTTCAAAATCATCATTTGTTTCTTTAATATTAACGGCAGGCAGGGTTGTATTGGTTGATGAGAAATTTGAATTTGCCCAATCTGCAAATTCATTATCGAACAAGTCCCCAAAAAATCTTTGAAAAAACGGGAGTGTTTCACTTCTTTGAACTAACATAGCAACCTCCATCTTTTAGTTTTAAAATATCTTCAAAAAATGAAAGCATCACTTAAGCATTTCGATACATTTAACAATTTTATAAATGTTTTGTTCCCGCTTAGAATGTCTTTGATTAGAAATTTTTGCATAACCACAATCTGCGTTTTTTTAAGTTAAAATCTCTTTAATAATTTATACACTCGGGGGGCGTAGCGTCCAAAACAGAGTGTAATGAACAAATATGATATTCTAAAATAACAGTCACATTTAACTTTGTAGGTTATGCAAAACCTCCGATTATTGATGCACAAAAAGAAATTTTATCATCTTGAATCAAATAAAGATTTTGAACGGATATGTTCCTTGCTGAAGTTTTAAATCATTTGCCATTTAAAGTGATCAGGCTAATTTCCGGCGGCATACCTATTCTTCCGGGAAAACCGATAAACCCAATTCCGGTATTTACGTTTAGAACTTGTCTGCTGTTTTTATAAATTCCGCCCCATTGTTTGTACCTAAGATTTACCGGGCTCCATCTCCATCCGGGAATTTCAACTCCGAACTGTGCACCGTGTGTATGTCCTGAAAGGGTAAGATCAATATCCGTCTGCCCCACAACCTGCGCATCCCAATGGGTAGGATCGTGTGTCATTAAAATCTTGAACGAATCAGGATCAACATTTTTCATCGCTTTATTCAGGTCGCCGTATTGCGGAAAAGGAGGAAGTCCCCAATTTTCAACCCCAATAAGCGAGATGTATTCCTCTTCAATTTTTATTTTCTCATTTGAGTTAAGCAGAACCTTAAAACCTATTTCTTTTTCAAGTTTGATCAG
>JAADIB010000356.1:0-1880 GCA_013151565.1 Chlorobiota bacterium | reverse complement strand
TCTTCAGAAACATTATTAACAAGATCTCCTGTGAATAGGATTATATCAGCATTCTGATTATTAACAAGCTGAATAATTTCATTAACTTTTCCCGGATAATTCAAAAAACTTCCCAGATGAAAATCAGAGATTTGTACTATCTTAAATCCATGGAAAGATTCCGGTAGATTCTTGAATTCAATATTCGATTTACGAACAATGAAATTGAATCTGCCCCAGGCAATCCCATAAATGAGCGACAAGAAAGGAATGCCTGCAGTAACAATTCCAGCTCGTGTAATAAATTGATTGCGGGTGATCTTCTCAGCATTTGATCCGGATGATTTTCCCCTTTTAATTTTTGTAGTTGTAACTTTTCCTAAGTGCCAGATATCATCGATAAAGTTAAATACAATAAAAACAAGCTTCGGAATATAGATCAGCAGAAAGAATCCGCTGAAGTAATGGAAATAGACCAATGCATAAGCGGGGTCCACTTTCTCCCTGAAAAAATATAAAAATAGAAGTGCACTAATTATTATCAAAGGGATACTCCAAAAGATAATATTCAAAACTCTTTTTACATTTAAGCTCCAGCTGATCTCAATCTTCTTCAAACCTTTGAACGTATAGTAATCTATAGCAAAGATTATTAGAGTAAAAATTAGAAATATTATTGTAGGATTTCCCCGCATGACAGCTTCTTTCAAAAATTAATAATTGAATTTAAGAAAATTCTAGTTAAGTAACAGTGTAGCTTTTAATGCACGATGGTCTGAGATGCTTTTTTTATTCTGATCTGTTATATCAGTTACATTTATTGATTTAACTCCAATTTTCCGCAATTTAATTGGTCCGATATTATCGTAAGCAAAAATATAATCGACTCTTTTATATAAATTAAGATATTTAATAATTAAGGAATACTCTTTAAGATCATCGTTAATTTCTTTATACAGGTCTCTCGGATTGCCTAAGTTTTCCCTCAAAATTTTAAAATCACTTTCAGAATAAGCATCATAATTCAAGTCACCGGTTAAAAGAACAATAAGATTTTCTGGAAACTTGACAATTTTATTTCTCAATACTTTTACAACCGCATTTTGAATAAAGGCTTGAATTTGCCGTAGTTGATTGATCTTATGCCGTTTTGAACTTAGCGCTTGGATATGAGTGCTGAACAAAAACAGTTTCGTTGAATCATTGACTTGATAAAGCACACCCATTACAGATTTGTTCGACAGAAAATCAAGCGAGATTGAGAACTCCTTTAGCAGTAGTTGATGTATCGCTCCATTGCTGATTTCAGTGTTCTCGCCAAAATCAATGTTGGATAGATCAACAATCGGAAATTTAGATTTTGAAAATAACCCCGCATCTTGACAAAGATTCGCGGGGAATGAGTTATAATCAATTCTTGGAATCATTGATCTGTAAAAAGAAGAGTCAAGATTTCCTATTAAATATTCCCTCGCATCTTCATCGAAAACTTCCTGCAGAAGCACAAAATCAAATAATTGATTATTCAAGTATTGCACAAGCGAATTCGACTCAACTTCGCTTTTTCCATATACTGCCTTAATATTGTAAGTAATTAAACCGATCTCGTTTTTAGTATTGCCTGAAGTATTTGAATCATTGATCTTTACATCAATAATTGGCGGTGCTGAGCATGAATTGAAAAGAGAAACGGTTATGATAAAAAAGGATATTAATTTTATACAATTTTTCAGGAGTTTATATTTCGTCAACGATTTTATCAATTAATTAAATTTGATTCCTGTCAAATCTTCTGAAACTTCCCATAATCTCTTAGCAATATTTTTATCTTTTGCCAATTTATTAGTATCAACTTTTACAGGATATCCTCTCCATCCCTGCCAGCCGTTTGGACCGTAGTA
>JAADIB010000002.1 GCA_013151565.1 Chlorobiota bacterium | reverse complement strand
GTTTTGCAGCTACAACCGGTTTTCCATTAGCTATAAATTCCTGTGCAACCCCTTTATCAATATGATCTCTATGCTTATGACTGATAAAGAGCACATCACACTGTTTAACAAAACGTTTCATTATCTCATCAGAAAGTTCAAAATCCTTTGAGCCAGCTGTACTTCCTCTTACAAGATCAAAAGCAAGTGTAACACTCTTTGTCCTAACGATGAAACCCATATTGTAGAGCTTCCATATTTTCGCGCCTTCCGCAATTTTTGTATTTTCTATCTCGACTAGTGTATTTTCAATTCTTGTTCGGTAAAACTTTTGAACAGGTTTTCTAAACGCTGCATATTTATCGTGGAGGACAGCATCGAGCAGGAATAATGCGCCCTTTCGTTCACTTGCTGCCGGATAACTCGGTGGATATTGGGTCAAGACATCATTGATCTCTTCTAGAAATGCTGCATCTTGTCTATCCATATAAGCGTTACTTTTTGCATCTAAGCATGGATCGATTAATTTTGTGTTTTGTTTTTCTTGTGCAAATAGAAATGTTACACTTGAAAGGAATAATAATAAAATGCTTTTATACTTTAACATAATGCCCCTTATTAATTAATATTGATCATTTGTAGAGGGGTTTTACAAACAATTGAGTCAAGGGACATTCCTTGACTCAATTATAATTTTTCATAACTGTATTATAAAAGATGACTTTACTTGAGCAGCATCATCTTCATTGTTTTAGAATATCCGGGAGTGGAAATTCTGTAAAAATTCCGCTTGTTAAATCAGAACCATTCATTTCAACAGTATGATTTCCCGCTGCCATAGTGCCGTTCACTAACTCTTTCACTTTTTGTCCAAGTGAATTGTAAACAACAATATTAACATTCATCGTCTGCGGCAACGAAAAACTGATCATTGTTGTTGGGTTAAACGGATTGGGATAATTTTGGTTCAGAACAACTGTTTCGGGTAATATTCCTTTATCATTCTCAACATCAACAGTACTTGATTTCACGAAGTAGCGAAACGGTTCGGCAGTGTTGGAACCCCAAACTGATTTACTTCCCGGTGTGTATCCTAGTTTTATCGCTTCCTCAGAAAGTTCGCCGCTTGCTTCAAGTGAAGCTGATACAATGATATGTCGATTTACATCAATAATGTTTTCACCCTCCGGTGTTTTCAGAAAGCCCCAGAACGGCGCTGCCATTTCTGCTTCATGTCCATCTTCCGAAACTGCAATTGTTATTATACCTTGATATACCGGACCTCTATCAGAAACTGGGACATAGGTTGAATCAGCAAACATTACCCATTGCGAGTACCAATCATAAGTTCCCGGCGCTAAACGAACAATACCTTGAGCAAGATCATTTTCCCAATTTGCGTTATAGTCAGCTTCGGAAATATATTCATGATTCAGATAATGCCCTGTATTAAAAGCTCCCTGATAGAATTCAACTTCCATGTTCATATCGTAGCCCTTACTATCCGGCCAGTATCCGCCCTCTCTAAGAGGATAACCGGTCGTATCATTTTCATCCACATCAATCGTAAAGATAAAATAGTAACGTCCGTTTTTTGCATCTCCAAGTGAATCGGCGGAAGTTCTTCCGATTATACCGGTTGCTTTCATATACCCGTAAAGAGTACTGTCATCATTAGCGAATTTAACTTCGAGCAGATCTACATCGGAGTAGTCAATAAACTTTGAAGGCTGTCCACCTTCCGGATATCCATCGGTATCATGAACATTATCAGCAGAATCCTTAACTGCAATCGGAATATCGATCCAATCTTCAAAATTTCCATCGATAACAATTTTGTCTTGTGAATAAATCATAGTTTGCGCAATAAGCAATAGCATAAATAGAATCTTCTTCATTTTTTCCTCTTAAATTAAAAGTGTTGTTTTAAATTACAACGGTTTAGAGTGAGAAATCAGATAGTAAAAAAAACAACACTTTACGTGTGTAATAAAAGATATTTTTCCAGTTATATTTGTGCAAATTATTGTAGAACAGATTACTAATCTGTTTTACAATAAATTAGGCTCTCAATTACTGTTAAATTATTCAGCACTTGGACTTTCTTTAATTAATTCCATAGCTTCGTTTATTATGATTTCTGCCGTTCTTTCGCCAAGACTAGTTCTGCTTATATAATTATATCTTTCAAAGCTTTTGAAATCTTCTTTCGTCATTATGTAACCATAAGCGTCATTCGTTAAGCCAAAGATGAACGGATTTTTGGTTTTCATTTTCCTTTTTATATAAAACCCAATATTCGGTAAAGCTTCTCCTGGAATTGTAATGACCTGTGCATTACCAATATCCAACAAATTCATTCGTGTCGAAACTGTTTCGTTGTTCGGCATTTTGTAATCAAGTATAGTATGGCTCAAGATGAACTTCATTAAGTCTGAATCAACTGGAAGATCAAAATCCTTACTTGCTACAAAAATTTGCGGATCTTTTTGAACTTCTGCACCGGAAATGATTCTAAGAGATTCATTCGCAAGCAGTTCGCCAATTCTAATGCACTCATTCCAATCTTTCACTTCTTTTCCATTTTTTCTTCTATTATCTGCTGTAACCATACCGCCCTGAGCACTGTTCATAAATATTGCCATCCCTCCAACCTTAGACTCTATTTTACTATATAGCGGTCCAATTAGGTCAGGGGTTGTCACTCCTTGATCATTTCCGACTACCTCCGGATGAATTGCATAATTAACCAAAGTTGATATTACTTTATTATCGTCAACAGATATAAACTGCATTACTCCACACCGTGGATCATACAACTTGGGAGCATATGCATTATAAGCAATTTTTCCTTTTGCCTTACCAACAGCAATTTTTAGATTTGCCGGTTTAATATTCTTATATGCTTCATTGATCGCCTTGGCAGTTTGCTTTACCAGGAAATCAATATATTTAAGATCTGTTCCCGTATTACCTTTTTCATCGGCAAAACCATAAACGTCCGGCGCACTGTGCGTATGGGTTACACCAATAATTATATTCTCGGGTTTTATCTGGGGAACTAAAGTACGAATACGGTCACCTATTAATTTCGGTACGCCGAGGTTATCGACAGAAACAATCGCAACTTTTGTGTCACCTTTTGTCAGTACCAGAGCGCGTGTTGTCAGTTCTCCCCATTTAGTATCTGACGGGT
>JAADIB010000354.1:936-3907 GCA_013151565.1 Chlorobiota bacterium | reverse complement strand
AAGTAGAGCATTGTCAAACTTTTTGATACTTGGAAACCCAAGATAATTACGAAGTTGGTTCTGCGTGTTTTGATCATTCGGAATTTGATGCGTTTGTTTATTATTCATTAACTGAAGAAAATGCTCGATTTTTCGGAAAAATATATAAGCATCATTAAATTCTTTAGCTTCTTCCTGTGTAATTATCTTAAATTCTGATAAGGCTTTAATTGTATTGAGTGTATTGGCAGATTGTAATTTTTTATCCTTATTGCCATTTAATAACTGTAGAGCCTGAACTGAAAACTCTATATCACGAATACCGCCCCAAAATGTTTTCACGTTGCTTTCTTCAGGGTGGTGTTTCTCAATTTCTTGTTTCATCCGCTTTATTTTATCCAGCGGGGATGAAGATACTGACGATGAAAAAATATGCGAACGACGGAATTTATCAAATGTTTCATACAACAGTCTATTCCCTGATAAAAAATTAGCTTTGATCAGCATCTGTTTTTCCCACTGTTCGCCGCGCGTTTCGTAGTATGTTATTGTATCATTCAAAGATCGGCATAAGGGGGAGCTACTGCCGTCCGGGCGTAAGCGGAAATCAACCCTGTATAAAAATCCGCCTTCTGTAATTGACGAAGCCATACTTGTATAAAGCTGTATTGAGTCAAACAGAATTTCGTAATAATCCTTTTTTGTGTTTTTAACTTTAGAGTTCTTGTTAAAGAAAAGCATAAGATCAATGTCAGAGCTGTAATTCAATTCGTTACCGCCCATTTTGCCGAGACTGATCAATGCATAGTTGTAAGTTTTAACATCAGCATTGTTATTAGTGCATATTTGATTGTAGCAAAGATCGAAAAGATTAGAATTGATTGAATATGCTAATACCGAGATTTCTTCAATTGTTTCTTCGAATGGAGAAAGATGCAGAATATCTTTCAACCCGATCTTCAAAAGATACTTCCTTTTCAATAATCTTAAATGCCCGACTTTAGCCTCAAATGATTTGAACCTATTGATCCCCTCGGAAACTTCTTTATCCAGTTTTTCTCTTTCCAGTTTCGAATGAAAAAAATTATCCGTGAAAACGAGATATATAAATTCAGGGTTTCTAACTATTATATCGGTTAAATAGTTGCTGCTTGATGATAGTGCAATTAAAACTTCCACTAAAAGCGGATACTTCAAGCAATCGTTAAATAGTGTGACTTTATCAAGTACCGAATTGAAAATTCTATGGAGATTTGATTCGGATACTGAAGTGAAATAATAATTTTTTGTTTCAGTTTCAAAAGATGTGATAAGTGTATCAAGATCGTCCGCTGAGAAAAAACCGCTCGAATAGGTTACAATTGTTTTTATTAACTCATCCGAAAATTGAAATTGTTTTTCCAAGACAACGCACTTTTTTAATTAAATATTTCCAAAGCAAATTTAATAAAATATTAAGTAATGAATATTTTAATTAGTTATCGGAGTTTCACTAAAAAATTATTTCAGAAATAGAGTAAGATGTATTATTTTAATCTTGATAATAATTTATTGCTAGGGAAAAGTTTTCTAAAGCAGTGAGAATAAAAAGCAAAATAGGGCTGTTTTTAATTTCAATTAGTTTTCTTCTGATTACAAATTGTTCAACCAGCGAAAATTCTGATCCTATTGATAATAATAAAAGCAGTGGAATTCTCAACCTTTCTCTTTTTAATCCCGTTGAAACTTTTGATCCGAATAAAATCATTTATGACTCCGATTGGTTAGCTTCTATGCAATTGTATGAAGGTCTTGTCGGGTATAAAGGTTCCTATGATGATTTGGAACCACTGATTGCAGAAAGTTGGGACGTTAAAGATAGTGGCAGCGTTTATATCTTTTACATAAGAGATAATGTCTATTTCCACGATTCTCCATGTTTTCCAAATTTGCAGGGAAGAAAAGTTACTGCCAACGATATTTTGTTTACTTTTAAAAGAATTGCTGATACTAAAAGCCCAAATGTAAATTTTTCGCTGTTTGCTGATAAAATTGTCGGGATAAAAGATTACCAAGAAGGGAAAGCAAAAAGTATTGAAGGAATTAGAATCATTGACTCGAAAACAGTTGAGTTCAGGTTAACGAAACCATTTGTAACTTTTCTGGAAATCCTTGCTACAAGTTCTGCATATATTATCCCGCACGAAGCTGTGGAATTTTTCAAAGAGGATTTTTATAAACATCCCGTCGGGACCGGTCCATTCAAGATTTCATATTGGCTACCCACAGAAGAATTGTTTTTGATTAAAAGCAAAAATTACTGGGGTGAAGATAGCAATGGGAATCAGCTGCCATATATTGATGGTATCTCTTATAAATTTCTTAGCGATTATTCACTTGATATAACAGAGTTTTTCAATGGGAAGCTGGATTTTATATTTGTTAATAGGGAAAAGTTCATCCCTTCAACTAAAACGCAGTTCCACAGATAAGAAGTATAGTATTATTAAAGCTAAGCCATGGTTAACTATTAGGTTTTTTGCATTTTCGATGGATAATAAGAGTCCGCTAACCTCTAACAAATTACTTCGGAAAGCAATTGTTGAAGCATATAATAGGAATAAATTTTCTGATACCGACGACGTTGACAACTTAACGAATACATTAGTTCCTTCTCACTTACTTGGTTTTAATTTAGAGGAGCATCCTTATAATTTATCAAATGCAAAGAAAATAGTTTCGGAGTTACCAGATAAGATTAAATCAAAGGTCTATACCGTTTGTTCGTCTATAAAATCGAGGGATGCAGAACTTTTAGTTGAAGGGATGAGAAATATTGGACTGAAAGTGAAATTGGATGTTCATGCAAAAAATTATTACAGAAGCATTATGAATGACAGACCCGATATTTTCAGGGTTAGTATGATGCCCTCTTTCCCCGATCCGACAGAATACTATGCGCTTTTTTATTCAAAGAGCGGGAAGGATAATAATTTGGCTCAATATAATAATC
>JAADIB010000354.1:0-899 GCA_013151565.1 Chlorobiota bacterium | reverse complement strand
CAAAACAAAGAAAAAAGGGAAGAGATTTTTAGAAAACTCGAGAATATTTTATTTGATGATATTCCGGTTATTTATGCAACGCATCAACAGGCAGAATATGTTTTACTTTCGGATAGAGTTAAGAGTTTTAAGTTCCGTTCGATATTCCCGGATTTCCGTTATTTGTGGGTGAAAGATGAAAAGCATTAAACAGATAAGTCTTAGGCGTAAGCTTTTGGTTTCGTTTACTGTTTTTACCTTTTTGCTTCTGCTTGTAACAGTTGTTTATTTCTACTATCAGAGTATGGAGAATATCAATGCATACGCTGAACAAGAGTTAAATAATGCTTCGCAAAATTTTATTAAGCAATTCAAAAAAGAAATAAATGATTCTTATGTTGAGCTAACCAACTTTATCTCGGAAGCTGATCTTAATTATCAAAAAAATGACAAGCAGAATAGCATTATAAAATTTCTGAGGATTTTTGATAAAAAATATTCGAGTCTGGAAAAAATAAATTTTCGAACGAAAAAATATGTTTCGTACAAGCCGGTCAGATTTTTTGATGGAAGTATTGATGTAGAAGTAAAAAAATTACAGTATAAAGAAAATTCGAAAGTTCTTCCTCCGCATATTAAAGATTCCTTGAGAGATAGAAACTATTTTATTAACTATCAGAATATTGGCTCGCATGAGTTGAGGATAATAATTCCATTTCGTAGTGAAAGTGGGTGGATATTAATTGGAAATCTGAGTCTTGATCATATTGCAAAAAGTGCTGCATCAAACTTAAATTTGAATAACTATAAACAGATATACATTGTTTCCAAAAGGGGAAATATTATTTTTTCAACTGATAAGAAAATGATCAATAGACCGATCCTTGATTTAGATAGAAAATTAAAAACAATATATGATG
>JAADIB010000010.1 GCA_013151565.1 Chlorobiota bacterium | reverse complement strand
TTAGAGCTACAACCAATAAGAGTTAAAAAGAAAAACATTATTATTGCAAAATTCTTCATTCCTCTTCTCAGTTCTATTTATTGATCTGCTTTTCTAAAAACTCTGCTGCGTGAATATATGTAGAGTCCAAGTCAACAACTGCTGATTCATCTCCGCCAATATCAAGTCCAAGATAACCGTTGAATTTTATTTTCTTCAATGTATCAAAAAGAACATCCCAGCGGATCTTTCCTTTCCCAATTCCTAGATGTTCAATTCTATTTCCATTGTTATCCGAGATATGAATATAGTCGATAAATTCCGCTAACCTAATTAACGATAGTGCAAGGTTTTCCTTCATTGCAAATTGATTTGCTGTATCAAAATTAAAGCGAAGATTTTCTTTTCCAACAGCATCGTAAAAATACAGGAATGCATCTGCACTAGATGATAAAAGCCCAAGTGCAGGATGCATTTGAAAAGTCAACCCATAATCTGCAGCAATGTCGCAGCATTCTGAGTAAGTAGCAGTCAATGTGCTCCAGTATTTTTTCCAATCAAGACTGTCGGGGAAATATGCCATCCCAATTTCTTCTTCACCATAATGACGTACTACCGGAACATCCTCCGGGAATTGATATGGAGGAAGCGGAGCGTTATCTAATACACCTTTTGCTCCGACCTGCTTGGCAATTTCACATCCTTTTTCAAAAAGCTTCAACTGATGCTTAACAACCTCTTGAGAAGGGAAGAAAGTTTAGGAAGTACTACACAAAAGTATGGTATGTTCAATTTCAAGTCTATTAACTTCTGTGCAATATCATTTTTCAGTTCATAAACCTTATTCAAGTGCTCTTCTCTAATACCTTCCAGTTCGATTGATTGAAATCCAAGTGATGACATTTCATCAATATATTTAAGTGTGTTTTCTGCTGCAGGCGGATAACCGTATTTTGTTATTGTGTAAAGATAAGCACAGACGATATTTTTGTTAAATTTTTTCAACTGCTCAACCCAATAATTCCCACTAAAGTCATTCCAATTGTAAAAGCAGTAACAAGTGCAAACATCACATTACTGAAAGTAGTCGCTTTATATTCTCCCATCTGATCTTTTTTATTTACTTGGATCCACATTAATATCAGGACTATTGGGGTGACGAATAACCCCAGAGCTTGGGACATTATCATCACGAAAACCGGGCGTCCGCCGAAGATAGGAACGAACAAACCAAGTGAGGCATAGAATAAAACAATCCCGCGGTTAAATGCTTTGGAAAAATCCACCTTCTCATTTTTATAATCTGAAACTAGTAAAGGTACAAGCATATAGTGAGGAAATAAGGATGAAACTCCTGCTGCTACTATTCCCGTTACAAAAATTGAAACAGCGAATCTACCCGCCAACGGTTCCAACAGTTTTACCATGTCAATTACATTTTCAACTTTCAGACCTTCTACATACATAGTCCCAGCAGCTGCAGCCATAATAGCAATACTAAGTATAAACATAAGACTTGCTGAAACCTTTGCATCTTTCTTCTCATTTTTAAGATCACTAAGCTGCCAGCCTTTTTCCTTTACTGTAGAAGATCTAACCACATAAAGAATTCCACCCATTGTAGTTCCAATCATTCCGGCTACTATTAGACCGGCATTTGTTCCGCCTGGAATTTTTGGAATGATACCCTCAATCACTGTAACAGGATCTTCAATAACCATAAATGATGAGAGGACAAAGCTTAATCCCATAAGCCCGACAAATAAAGCTAATATCTTTTCAATTATCGAATAGCGTCCATTAAATAGAAGAGTAACTATTATTGCTGCAAGCACAATAGTAACAATAATAGTATTGAATCCCTCACCACTTGCTGTTAACGGACGCGACCACTCTCTGATAACATCGGAGACCACTGCCATTACGCCAATACTGGAAACTATCTCCGAAAGTATTAACGCCCATAGTACTACTAATGCCATAGGCTTGCCGAAATTATCTTTAAAACTTTGGAGCGCTGTTTTTCCTGTTACAATTGTATAACGCCCGAACGTAATAATTAGAAAATAAGTAAAGAGACATGAAACAAGAACTGCCCACGAAAGCGTCATTCCATATTCAGCACCGGCAGATGCCATACTTGTAACACTTCCCGTTCCAATGTTATAACCAACGAGAAACAGTCCGGGACCGACAGAAGAAACAAACAATAAGAATTTTTTCCACCTTTTATTCATATTCATTCACACTTGTTTTTACAATAATGTAATGGTGATCTCTCACTTTGATACTAATTGGTTTTCGGAATTTGACATGGACGTCATTGATTATTCAATGACGTTTGTACTTTGATATTCCGGTCAACGAATGGTTGTTAACCTCAATTCTTACGAACTAATTTTTCCTAAAACCACTTTGTTCTTAGTATATATATTCTAAAATCCTATTTATAATCATCTTGTTTATGAAACCTATATTCATAATATGCTGATAAAAATCGCATCCCAAATGAAGTTCCAACATCTCTTTGGGTCATCCAAATCTTTCCTTTTTTGTTTCGCACTCTAAGATTTAAAAATGCGCCCCTCAAATTTTTATCAGGATGATCATTGCTGAACCTATTTTTTATAACCCAATTAGCAGAAGCGTCAATATTTTTTTTGAATTCATCCCCTTCTCCATATCCAACTAGCCTAATATAAAGTAATCCAAGAAATGAGACTGCAGAACCGCATATTGATCCTTTATCAGTTGTGCCATCTACAAAATTTTTATAATAGAAGATCCCGCTCTTTTTCTGAAATTTACTTTGGAAGAGAATAGCTTTTTTTGCCGCTTCAAGATATCTTTTATCCCCTGTTAAATCATATCCATCAAGTAATGATTCGGCATACCACAAATTAAATCTCGGATGGAAATTTCCTTTAATATAGTTATTCGGCATAAATCGCATCCACAATCCTTCTGGAGTTTGGTATTCCAAAAGGCTCTCACACAATTGAATAAATATATCTTTGTATTTTTGATCGCCAGTATATTCGTACATATCCTTAAAAAGAGAACCCTCATTATTCGGTCGTGCAACATCAAACAGAACTTGGTTTTTATTATCCGGCCAAAATGGACTGTTCTCTTTCAGTACTTCTCCAGATACCGGATCAACGCAATCATAAAAAACTTTGTACTCAGGCACATACAT
>JAADIB010000141.1 GCA_013151565.1 Chlorobiota bacterium | reverse complement strand
TACTATTCTTATACCAACCGTTGGTTACTATTGTTTTATATATTGTAAATTTCAACTCACTGTTTTATAAAAACGATTCAAGAATTAATACTCAACCATTTTATGCAAAAATAATCGTTTTACCTCTGTGCACCAGTACTCTATGTTCAAGATAATAATGGATTGCCTTTGCCAGTACTAGTCTTTCCAAGTCTCTTCCTTTTCTTACGAGGTCTTTGGTTGAATCTCTATGACTTATCGGGATGATGTCCTGCACAATGATCGGACCTTCGTCCAGATTATCCGTAACAAAGTGACTCGTTGCGCCGATTATTTTCACACCTCTTTCGTATGCTTGCTTGTAGGGATTTCCCCCAATAAATGCAGGTAGAAAAGAATGATGAATATTTATTATTCTGTTAGGGAATTCCGCAACAAATTTGTTTGAGAGAATTTGCATATACCGAGCCAGAATAATAGCATCAACTTTTAATTCATACAGCAATTCGATTTCCTTTTTTTCTTGTTCCGCTTTATTTTCCTTGGCGATGGGAAAATGATAAAACGGTGCGCTGTAATGCTCGGCAAGACTTTCAAGATCGGGATGATTTGAAATTACGGCAGCAATATCAGTTTTGAACTCGCCTATTTTATGTCTCCATAAAACTTCCTGCAGACAATGATCATACTTCGAAACAAATACTGCCAATCTCGGTTTAACGTTGGAATAATTTATTTCCCAATCAGCATTGAATTTATTGGCTAAAGGAGTAAAGGTTTCATGTAATTTATCAGCGGCTATTCTAAAATCTTTCATATCCCAAGCAATGCGAATGAAAAATACTTTTTCTTCCTGATCAACGTATTCATCTAAATCGGTAATATTTCCGCCGTTGTTCGACACGAAATAAGAAATTTCCGATACCAATCCTTTTCTATCCGGACACGAGAGTAACAGAATTGCAGTTGAGTTATCATTGGACATTTTTGATTTCCTCATAGGTCAAATTTAATTCACATTATTACTATTAAAAAACCTTGTAGGTTTTTAAAACCTCCAAGGTTTGAATTTTTTATTAATTTTCTTTCTTTTTAAAAACCCAAAATTCCCCGAGTCCAAAATTGAAAATTATACCAAAACCAATTCCAATTAAGTTGGCAATTAGATAATAAATCCCAACATACTCAGATAATACAATAAGTGTTATATAGTTTATGGTAGCGCTCAGAGAGGCTGTAACGTAATAACGCCACATTCTATGAAAAAAGGAATATTTGTTTTTTGTGGAATTATCTTTCCACGTCCAAAAATTATTCAGCACAAAATTAGTGAATATGGAAATTCCAATTGCAATAAGTGATGCAATAGTAAGCGGAAGGCTCAATACCTCCTTGCCGAACCAAAGCAGAAACATGTTAACGAAAAGACCGCTTCCGCCGACGATACCAAATTTTACGAAACGAATGATGAATTTTTTATCAATTCGGTCCTTTATAGTTTTTAGCATAATAACAATATATTTTCCTTGCTGATTTTCCGTTCATAAATTTATAATCAAAAACCTTAAGTTCTGTGACTTCATCAAAATGTTTTCGGATTTCTTTCAAGTCCGGTTTATACTCTGTTCGGTCACTCCTAACATAAAGAGCGTCTTTCCCAATAAGAGTCTTGGGTATTCCCCAGTAATCAAACTGCAATGCTCGCTTGCCGTAAATGTTTTCCGAATAAGTGTTTTGCTGATCCGGCAGATAGAATTTCATAAGCGATGCGCTCTTATATCCGTTAGTGAAAATAAAACAACTATCCGGTCCGCCGTGTTCTTTTTGGATTTTGTAGATCTGTTCGGCTGCATCTTCCCACCCGCTCCAAGTGTTGCCATTGCCTAATGGAATATTCGGGACGACCATTACCAAGTGTCCGATCACAACCATAATTATTGAAACCGTATAACCTGTTTTTACCCACTTGCCGGGCTGTAAAAGTTTATCATAATATTGAACTGCAATAATTGCAATCAAGGGAAGAAATCCGGGAAGCAGCCAGTTCATCTTAACCAGTGTAGTTAGACTCACTAATGTAAATCCAATAATTATAACAAAAGCGCTCCAGAAGTAAAGATGTAAGGATTCATTTTCCTTCCAATGTTTTACGGTCTTTTTAAAACTTTTGAATAGGTAAACAAAGAGTAAAGGAGTAAGCATAAAAAGCTGACTTGAAAATAGCTGCAGGATATAAGTGATTCTCAACGACCGAACACCGCTTGCTCTTTCGGTAGATTGGAATAAAAAGGAAGCCCAGCCCCGCATAGCGTTCCAATAGATTACCGGGGAAAATATTGCAAACCCAATTACAATTGCTAAATAGGGATAAGGCGTTAGCATCTTTTCTATACTTCTTTGAAAAAAGGAAGAAGAAAAATATCGCGCCCATGATAACAACCGTTGTGTATTTACTTACCAATCCCAGACCGAGAGCAACACCTGCAAGAAGCCACCAGTTTTTATTGTCGGTTATTATTCTTTCCTGCACGGCATACACTGTTAACAGCCAAAAGAAAATAAGCGGCGTATCCGGCACAATTGTTATTGAATAAATATGAGCGAATAAGGTTAAGTTATACAATATAACTGTAAGAAACGCAATAGAGTATTTATTTATTCCTTTCAGAAAATGTTCTGCAAAACGGGATACGGTTTTATATAACAATAGACTTGTAAGTATATACCAAATTACAGCCATGAACTTAACCCCGAAGATATTATCTCCGAAAATATTGGTCCCGAGCCATATTGAATATGCTGCCATTGGCGGATGATCGAAGTAAGAGATATCCGGGTTCTGCGAGTAATACCAATAGTATGCTTCCTGCGGTGTTATAGGAATAAAAAGCAAATACAATAATTTTACAATGAATATAATCCCAATGAATTTATAAAAATTATTTTTAGAAGAGAGAAAATCTTCATTTAATATTGAATGTATTTTATTCATCAGGTAAATAAAAAATTTAAAATTATTTGATACAATTAAGTGTTAATTAAAAGTGCTCTATAAATAAACGAGAAACACCCAATAGCACTCGGATAAAACGGATTTAACTAATTAGAACGAATCATTTTTATAATCAACTTTTATCACACAATAAAACGATTTGATCAGTTTAATTCGCGTGCTATAAAACAATTAGTATTCTTTTATTTCTGCAAATTAACGAGTAATACTATAAAGTGTTTTTTATATTAAATATTAAAATAATGATTTAATTAGATTAGTATGAAATTTAGAACAGAAATAAATTTGGACAAGTTTCAATATCCGATTGAGCATAGCGAAAAAATTCTTACTATCGGCTCATGTTTTGCGCAAAATATAGGCGAATATTTTAAACGTTTCAGATTTGATATAATGTGCAACCCCTTTGGTGTGTTGTATAACCCGGTTTCCATCCTCAATTCCTTTAAGCTTGTGATGGAAAATAAAATGTTTACTGAAAAAGATTTAATTGAACATAATAGCGAATGGCACAGCTTTTATCATCACAGCGATTTTTCACATCATGACTCCAAAATCTGTTTGGATAAGATAAATAGCGGGTTAAAGGCAACTTCCAAATTTTTACGAGAAGTTGATGTTGTCATAATAACATATGGAACAGCGTATGTTTACAAACATATTGCGCAGAATATTATTGTCTCTAATCTGAAACGTTTA
>JAADIB010000274.1 GCA_013151565.1 Chlorobiota bacterium | reverse complement strand
AAGAGATTGAGCGTTATAAGAAACCACATTAATACCCATATGAGTCTCCAGAATGTACCAAGTAAGGCAAGTCCCTGATTTATTGGTTTTAAAATTACATACAGGGCTGTGAAAAGCACCAGAAGACCCGTGCAATAAACAAGGTTACCCGTGATGCCAATTCGAAAGAGTTGTTCGTTTGCCAGGATATTTCGGGCTGTTTCCGTTGCATTGTTCACAACTATCAAACGGCCGAAAATTCCAAAATTAACGAAGACTACAAGAGCATAAGTGATTAGAAAAGCAAATCCCGCAACTTTTGCAGCTTTGCGTTGTGAATGATCTATGGCGTTGATTGTCACTTCAATTCCTTCTAATTTTTTTGAATTCATATCTTTTTTACTATATATTACGTATGACGATTTAATGCCTGATTTGTTATATTTAATTGTTGAATTATTTTGTTAATGATGACGCATAAATTATTAAGTTACAAATGCCGGTCCCGAAAAACAGTCACGGCAGAGTCTCCCAATGATTTTTAACTGTCGCGCTCCAATGACCGCTAACGATCTTGCTAAAAAGCGTTGCTGTCCCGAAGAGTAGCTATGATTTTTAGCTTTTGCCGGGCGTTCGTGCTTTATTTCTTAATCATTTTATAAATCATGTAGTTACTTGTTTCTTCATCAAATCTGCCAAATGAATAATCACCATATTTATCAATTATTTCTCTCAAATGAATTCAACATTCCGATAGAGTTATCAACACAAGTCATTTTTCTACCAGAATCAAGCAAGGGGATAGAAATTCGTCCTGTACCGCACATTAGTTCTAATATCTCACCTTTATATCCTTCTGTCTCTTTAAGAAAAAAAGGAATATCATAGTCAACATCAATGAAATCATAAATGTCTGCAACTTTATCGAAGTTTATTGGTTCTTTCACTTTCTCAGTCTCATTTGCATGACGCCCAATTCGTTTTATGCGGAACAAAGACCATCATAATCCTCATAATCCGCCTGTGTTCCGGATCGCAGGAACGATTCGTCTTTTTGTTCCGGTTATCCCCAATACCCAAAAATAAAATATTTTCTGTTGTTTATAAAAATATCGGGAAATTTCTGCCTGCGCTGACGAATTGTTTATTACTTCCGGTAACAGACATTACCTGAAATAATAATTCTTGATTGTATCAATGTCTTTTGACTTTGAAAAACCAGTAAGTCTTTTCTGTTTTTTTTGGTGCTTTTTAGCCCTGTTTCAGGCGGGTCAGTTTCACCGGAATGGGTGGGTCAGTTTGGCCGGAATTTACAATTAAACCAAAAGAAAAGCAAAATCCATCGCATGGTTCATTTATCGCCGGACAAGATTGCTGCAATCTTACAAGCGAAGGGAATAATCGAGAGGTTCACGTACGGTTCCCTGCCTGCGTGCCACTTCGGCAGGCAGGTGTGAGAGGTTTGGGGATGGACTTAGCGCAGCGATCTCATGAGCGTTAGCGAGTAAATTCCCCTTACCTACCCGATTTTTAATTCAAATAACTTATTCCCAATCTTTTTAATTATTGGAACATACAAAAGCGATTAAATTTTTTAATATCATCAATTTATGTTAATTACTACTTTTTTGTCCCTGCTTATATATATATTTCCTTGTGTATTTGCTTCGAAATTAAAATTATCACCTTTTAGTTTTATTTTTTGGAAATTTTGTTTTATATCCTGTTCCGTTTTGAATAGTGATTCGTCAAGAATTACATTAGACAAGCTATTGGTATAAAAGACAACTTTTTTCGTTCTTTTTTCCCAATTATTCTGATCATAAATGGCTCTGTCACGTATTTCCAACAGAATATCGTTGTTTTTTATGGATTTAAGAGAATAAAGATTGTAATGAAGACAAAGTAGTTTGTTGCCGTTTTCAACTATCCATTTTTTATCTTTGGTTGAGCGGAACCTTTGAAGCCCGTTATTGGATAAATTAATCTCTACTCTAATCCCTTTCTGATGATTGAATTTTTTAAGAGCTTTTTTATATTCGGTGAAATATCGAAGTATTAACTGTTTTGCCGAAGAGATAATTTTAGGGTAATGAAAATCCTTCCTGGCATTTTCAAAAAGTTTAAGCAACTGTGTCGAATCATTAAGCTTAAAATAATTTTTCAACAATCCCGGGAATGAAATATTAGTGCCGGCAGCCTGAAATTTCATTTTCCAATTGATGCCTAAGTTATCGGCAAGAAAACCCAGCGCTGCCCCAACGGGATATATACGATTTCGTAACATATCATCCGGAGCTACCGCCAGACCACTTAAGCGTTCGTTCATATCACCAATCAACAGGTCTTCAATGGTCATATTAGACATATCTCTTTTGAGTTCTCCGAACAATTGATTCTGAACATCAATAGTATCCAATTTGAAAAAACAACTCATTGCTTTCATCTCGACGTATCTTGCCGTTCCTTCATTGATTTCCTGTCCTTGTTCGTATTTCCGTACAAAATCGCTTGCATGTGCCCATCTATATTCCCTTACGGCAACAAATTCTTTTACTAATGTCTCCATTTGCTTTTCATTATTCTTAAACATTGCTTTCAAAGCTTCTTTAAGAATTTGCATTTCCAGAGATGCCAAAGCAGTGTTCTCCACATCCAGAATGGGGTATAACTCTTCTCTTGACCAAGGAATCTCACCGAAATGATCATGTTGATATTGGTGGAATCCTTCATGTATCGTAGAACTGAATAACATATAAGTTGGATTATCAAAAGAAAACAACAGATCTTTCGGTATGCCCATTGCAAATGTCGTTATAGAATCAATCTTGTAATCGAAAGCAAATTGCCCTATTAGATTGTCATACGTTCCGTAATAAATATAAGCCGATGTGCCAATATCAGACCAGTCCGAAGGATATGGTTTAAAGTCTTTTGGCGCATGTGAGGCATTTAAAAACAGAACGAAATTACCGGGCATATATGCAATGTACTGCTGATTGGATAAATCATATCCCGGCCATATTTTATTTGCATAATATTTAAACGTAAAATTTATACCGGTAACAACTTTAAGAAGAGTTGTTCTGTTTGTTAAACTATCAGACTGCCCGTATAAAATTTGACACATAAGGAACCATAATAATGCTCCTATAGTAATCTTGTTAAACCAGGATGTTTTTTTCATAATTCAACTAATTTAAATGTTTTCTACCTATTTGGAAATCAATACTAAATTTATAATTTATTGATATTTATTTCATTATATATTCATATTTTTTCAATTATCTTAGGTCGTCATTAATATCAATATTTAAAAAAACGACTACGATGCCTAAATGACGCACAACCCGTTTTATGCGGAACAAAGTCCTTCATAATCCGCCTGTGTTCCGGATCGCAGGAACGATTCGTCTTTTTGTTCCGGTTATCCCCAATACCCAAAAATAAAATATTTTCTGTTGT
>JAADIB010000086.1 GCA_013151565.1 Chlorobiota bacterium | reverse complement strand
ACATGTTTGTCAGATCTGCTACATAGAGAACATTTGAAGTTGATGGAGCAATTGCTAACGAACACAATTTCTCAGTAGAACTCAACACTTGTGAAGCACTTGTCTAACTACTTCCGCCATCGGTGGATTACTATGTATTAATACCACCAAGATAAACCGTATTAACATCTGTCGGTGATTCTACTCTACCATACAGAGATCATACCAACCTTGTCCAGTATTGCTGCCAGAACCATCACTATAATAACCCAGCATACTTTTACCACTATCTCCTAGTGCCGAAAAACTTGTACCACTATTAGTCGATTTATATACATTAATAAGACCACGGGAATTATAAGCAATTAAAAAATACACTATAGTTGGATCATTAGAGCGCACTGCTAATTCACCTCAATAACTCCCAAACGCAATTTGATTATATCCCCAATTTTCTCCCCTATCAGTTGATATATTGATGTATTCATTATTATAACCGACGCTAGAAGCATAAACAATATTTGGATATCCAGGTTTAAATTCCATATCAATCCATTGATTTAAAGTTTTCTTAACCCAATTATTTCCACTATCAATAGTTTTATAAATGCCATTTTTTGTTGATGCCAATAAAATTAAATTATTTGATGGATGAATCAATAATCGATAAATTCTTGTTCCTGTCTCTGCATCTGTTAATCCCAGCCAAAGTCCATGTTGCTCCACTGTCTGTTGACTTATAAACACCTTTGCTATGATTATCAGCAGTCTGACCCCCACTTAATGACCACATACTATCACCATCTGTGTTTCGCCATATTCCACCAGATGGACTACCGACCTAAAAAGTATTTACATCGGTTGGATGAAAAGCAACACAATCGATTCTACCTATACCTGCATATCCACCGGTCGAACTATTTGTACCAAGATTATTCCAGTTTTTATTTAAACTTGCTGTCTTCATTAATTTATTTTTCTCTTTGAATTTTTCATATTCAATAAGTGAATTTGTTTCTGGAAATTCACCGGTTTGAAGATTTACCCTTTGTTCCCAATACCATTCTGCTCTTTTGAATAATTTCCAGTTAGGAGCTTTTATTTTATTTCTGTTCTTATATATATAGCCATCAGAGATATTCATTTCTTTTTCATACTTATTGAATTCTTCTTTGACTTCATAAAATGTTTTACTTGGTTTATTATCTATTAAAGGAGATCTCTTCTGCAATCACGATTGAGAAAATATCATTGTAAAATCATTAACAATAAAATGGTAAATTTATTCATTTTAACTCCATTAAATCTATTTCTGATTAAAATATTTATTAGAACATAGGAGCAGTAAATAGTTTAAATGTAAATTATTTTATTTTTACGGAATAAAAAAAGACCAAATGAAAACTCATCCAGTCTTTTTTATAAAGGGAAATTAAAAACGATAACTATAATTCTTTTAACTCATTTACTAATTTGTTGATTGCTTCTTTAGCATCGCCGAAGTACATGAGTGTATTAGGATAGAAGAACAATTCATTTTGGATGCCTGCATAGCCTACATTAAGCGAACGCTTATTGATTATGACTGTTTTTGCGTAATCGGCGTTGAGGATAGGCATACCATATATCGGACTGCTTTTATCGTTACGGGCAGCAGGATTGACAACATCATTTGCTCCTACGATAAACGCTACATCAACATTTTTGAAATCGTCGTTGATATCTTCTAAGGCAAAAAGCTTGTCATACGGAACTTGCGCCTCTGCTAAAAGTACATTCATATGACCGGGCATGCGTCCGGCAACGGGATGAATAGCGAATCGGACATTTATTCCTTTCTTCTCCAAAATATTTGCTAAGTCACGAACTGCATGCTGCGCTTGTGCAACCGCCATTCCATAACCTGGAATGATAACAACATTCTGAGCCGAGTCAAAGATCATTGCCGCTTCTTCGGCATCAACAGATTTTGCATCACCTTGAGGAGCAGAACTTCCGCTAGCAGCTTCTTGACCGGCGTTTTCCCAGCCGCCGAGTACAACATTCATTAATGAGCGGTTCATACCTCTGCACATAATAAGCGTCAAAATAATTCCCGAAGCTCCGACAAGTGCGCCGGCTATTATCAGCATATTATTCTGTAATACAAATCCAGTCATAGATGCGGCTAAACCTGAATAAGAATTCAAAAGTGAGATAGCAACGGGCATATCAGCGCCGCCGATCGGTAAGACAAGAAGCACACCTAAGATCAACGATACAGTTAAAATTCCCAAGAGGATATCAACTCTAGTCGGATCAATAACAAACATCACCCCGGCTACAATTACAGTAAGCAGGAGCAGAACGTTTATAGGATTCTGCAATGGATATTTTACAACTTTTCCTGTACAAATCCCTGCAGTTTACCGAAAGCAATGAATGACCCGGTGAATGTAACCGCACCGATCAATATTGATAATACCAGTGTAACTAAAATTGCGATATCAGATGTATCTTGTTTGTAATATTCCGACAAAGCAACCAGAGCCGATGCACCGCCTCCGAACCCGTTCAGCAAACCTACCATCTGCGGCATTCCGGTCATTTGAACTTTCACTGCCATAGTCGCGCCGATCGCAGAACCGACAACAATTCCGATAATTATATATTCATAGGTTAGAATATGCTGATCGAAAAGAGTAATGACAATAGCCAGAAACATTCCTAATGCCGAGAGCATATTGCCCTGCCTTGCTGTTTTAGGAGAACCTAATCTTTTAATTCCGATAATAAACAGAACAGATGCGATAAGATAAGTTAGATATATTATAATTTGCATAATTTAACTCTCACTTCTTTTTGAACATTTTTAACATTCTATCGGTAACTAAATACCCTCCGACAACATTTATCGCAGCAAAAATAAGCGCTACCAATCCGAGAATAGTACTGATCGTAAACTCCTCCATTCCTGCACTGAGCAATGCACCTACGATAGTAATACCCGAAATAGCATTCGAGCCTGACATCAATGGTGTGTGCAATGTCGGCGGAACTTTTGTGATCAGTTCAAACCCGATAAAAATTGCCAATACAAAAACATATATCAGCATCATTAGATCAATTACATTCATAATTATTTCCTTCTATTATAAAAATATATTTTTGGAATATAGTATTCAGAATGTAGAATTCAGAATACAGTAGTTAGAATTCACGATACAGAATTACTTATTGATTTAGAATAAGATGTTAATAATTTGCTTACTTCAATTAGTAGTTCATTAGCATTTTTAGTTTCAGCATATCCCAAATCATTTATTAAAATAAAATAGTATCTCACTTCTTCAAGTGAGCTTTTTGCCATACAATAAGGTCTTCAAATTTCTGTGCTGGGTTCATATTCATTCAACATCAATAATTATTTTTACTTCTGTATTCTAAATTCTGTATTTACTATATTATTCTTTCTTTTACTTTCTCATTAATAACTTCACCATTGTATGTTATCAATGATCCTTTAACTATTTCGTCTTCCAGATCGAGTTCAACATTTCCTTCCTTGCTGATATGATCCAGAAGAGCCATGAGATTTTTAGAATAAACTTCACTTGCATTAGTAGCAACCAGACTTGGAAGATTCGGCTCTCCTATGATCTTCACATCATGTTTTACAAC
>JAADIB010000007.1 GCA_013151565.1 Chlorobiota bacterium | reverse complement strand
TTTGGATTGCATCCTTTGCCGGTGGACTGCGTAAATCAAACGATATGGGACAAACTTGGGAAAGAGTGGTTCTTCCACCGGATACATTGGACTCAATCAAACCGACTGATACGTTAAATTTTGCATTGCAGCCGGTTTCCGGAGAATTTGGTCCGGATTCATGGTTAAATCACAGAGTATTCTCCGTTGTTGGAGTTGATGATTCAACTTTGTATGTCGGAACGGCAGATGGGATCAATAAGTCAACCGATAACGGAATAAGCTGGCAGAAGTTCAATCATCAGAATCAGGTAAATTCGATTAGCGGAAATTTTGTTGTCGCGTTAGGGCATGATAAAGCTGATAATTCAATTTGGGCTGCAACATGGAAAGCCAACGAGCAATCGGAGTTTTGGGGAGTAAGTTACTCATTTGACGGGGGGAATAATTGGGCAGCTACACTGCCAGGTGAAAAAGCTCATAATTTTGGATTTAAATATTTTGGCGATGCACCAAACTATACAAGTTCGCACGTCTTTACACCAACAGATAATGGCATATTTCGCTCAGCTAATAAAGGGCAGACTTGGATACAGCCTCCGTCAATAACAGATACCAAAACAAAAGTCCCGATCGTTACAAATATTTTTTACGCTGCAACATCAAACCAACTTGATGATGGATCGCAGCTTATATGGGTCGGTTCTAATAACGGACTTGCAAGGCTTCAGGAAATGAGCGACAACGATTTTTGGGTAGGAGAGTGGACAGTTTATCTGGCTTCATCAGAAACCAAAACTGACGAAACATATGCGTTCCCTAATCCCTTTTCACCAGCGCAGGAATCGATCAAGATAAAATATAACCTTACCACTGATTCACAAGTTACAATTCGCATAATGGATTTCAGTATGAATTTGGTCAGAGTTCTGATGCAGAACGCACAGAGAGGAACGGGAGAACGATTTGAGTTCTGGGATGGGAAGGACGAACTCGGAAATATCGTTCCAAACGGAGTTTACTTTTATAGGATTGATGCTGATTCGGCAGAACCTTTATTCGGAAAAATAATGGTGTTGAAATGATAGAGAGAAAAATGAGAAATATTTCGTTGATAGTTTTATCTTTTATGTTTGCAGTATCTGTTATTTCAGCCCAGTCAAATCAATACGATGAAATTGCCGGAAGACCCGGAGCTTTTTCACGAATGGGTTTCGGCGCCAGAGGAATGGGAATGGGAAATGCAATGTCTGCTGTAATTCATGGTGACTTGGTTGCATATTACAATCCCGCTTTGAGTGTGTTTCAAGAAGATAATTCTTTTCAAACATCATATTCTATTCTTTCCTTGGACAGAAAGTTGAACTTTTTGAGTTTTACAAGAAGATTCGAATTTGGGCAGAAGAAAAGTAGTAAGAAAAAATTCAAAAGAGTTGCCGGAATCAGTGCCGGAGTAATAAACGCCAGTGTGGGTAATTTTCAGGAGAGAGATAATCAAGGAAATGTGACCGGTGAACTTTCGCCGTTTGAAAATCAATTTTTTATCGGGTTAGCCAATCGTTTTTCCGAAAAGTTATCAATCGGGTTCAACGCAAAATTCTATTACTCAAAACTTTACGAAGAAATTTCCACAAATACTTTTGGTCTTGATATTGGAGCGCTCTATCTGGCTAATGAAAATCTTTCGTTCTCGGCTGTGGTAACAGATCTGATCAGTAAGTATGAATGGAATACCACTCCTATCTACGATCAGGAAGGATTCAGTACCGATGATAAATTTCCGCTTCTTATGAAAATTGGAGCTTCATATATGTTCGATGGTCCGAACTTAATTACTTCAATTGAATATGAGCATAGTGATGCCGGTACTAATTACTTGAGGTTAGGAGTTGAATATAATATTTTTGAAGGCTTGTTTATTAGGGGTGGGCTTGATAAGTTTAATATGAGTAATACCAGCGCTCCTTCGAGACCATCGTTGGGATTTTCATATTTCCATGATTTCTCATCTGTACTGCTTGGAATAAATTATGCTTTTATTGCCGAACCTTACTCTTACTCGAATAGGCACATTGTTGGTATAGATATAAACTTTTGATCTGGTCGTAGTCGGCGAGTTTAACTTTCTGGACAGCAGATAAGCTCTCAACCTCTTACGGCAATATAAATATTTTGTTTAACACCCGCTGCTTGAGGCGGGATGGTTCATTTTATAGAAAATTAGAAATACGATGAAAAAACTATTAGTGATATTATTATTTACATCCTTTGGAATTATGG
This sequence comes from Chlorobiota bacterium, assembly GCA_013151565.1. Taxonomy (GTDB): domain Bacteria; phylum Bacteroidota; class Ignavibacteria; order Ignavibacteriales; family Melioribacteraceae; genus SZUA-22. Next base: position 2,142 of record JAADIB010000007.1, on the reverse strand, counting down.
CTCAAACGGCTGGCGGTTCGGGGATGTCGTTTCTTAAAATCGGTTTCGGTGCAAGAAACATTGCAATGGGTGATCTTGGTGTTGTTGGTGTAAACGATCTGACAGCGCTTAATTATAATCCTGCATTACTTTCGCAGTACCAATCGCCGCAATTGATGCTTACATACAATCAATCAATACAGGATATGTCCACACAGTTAGTAGGGGCAAGTTTTTCGCTGTTCGGACTTCCGCTAGCTTTCGGTTTGAACTCAACATCTATAAAGGATATTGAAATAAGGACTCAGCCGGGCGATCCTCAATCAACATTCAGTGCACATTATTTATTCGGAAGTTTATCAACTGGCTTTAAACTTTTTGGTGACCTCTCTGCCGGATTTACCGTAAAGTATTTATATGAAAATCTTTTCTCGGATCAGTCACAAGGCTGGGCTTTTGATATTGGCTTAAGTTATCAGAACATTATTAAAGGAATGGATATCGGTGCCTCTATCAAAAATCTCGGCTCGGTGGATGAATTGCGGAATGTTAAAACTGAATTACCAACAGATGCACGACTTGGGATTTCCTACCTGATGCCTTTCAAGTCAATTAAGTCGGATGTGAGTTTTATCGGCGGTGTTCAGAAGTATCTTGAAACAGATGATATTCATTTTCATGTCGGCGGTGAATTCTTCTATGACGAACTTATTGCCATTCGCTTAGGTTACATGTCGGGATATGAATCAAAAGGGCTTACAACCGGCTTAGGGCTTTACTGGGAAGGGATAAACTTCGATTATGCATTTACACCGTACTCCTATGGACTTGGAAGCTCACACACTATTTCTCTTATGTATTCGTTTTAGATGATCTTTTTACATAGAACTAAATAAACGTAATCTCTAGCTATTTTTATTGGGGGATAGAAATGCAGTTACAAAAGACACTAGGTTTATTCTATTATCTACGATTTATATTAACTAGAGTAGAAACTCAAAATATGAAATATACATTGTAATTTAATATTGTTATTTTTACGACCATATTATTGAGATTTAGAAATGGCTATAGAAATTGTAAAATATACTCCCGAGTGGAAAGAAAAGTGGGATAAGTTCGTTGAAGAATCAAACAACGGAACGATGTTTCACCTTCAGAAGTTTTTTGATTACCACACTCCTGGCAAATTTACATTCGATCATTTAATGTTTCTGGAAAAAGGTGAGATAGTCGCACTTCTTCCAGGTGCCATGGTTGGTGAAGATAAGTTCGAATCCCCGATCGGCGCTAGTTACGGTTCGATTGTAACGAAAGATATTAAATTCAAAAGAGCATTGGAACTAGTCTCTATACTTCTGGAATATGCCAAGAATAACGGTATAAAGGAATTTGAACTTACTGCAGCACCTGTTGTTTATGAGGATAAGCCAAATCAGAATCTTGATTTTGCAATGCTCTGGCTGGGATTTAACTATTCGCTTCACTATATATCCAGCGCTATTAAATTGGATAAAGACACAGATATAATTTCACGTTTCCAATCGACTATAAGAAGGAACATACGAAAATCATTTAGAAATTCTGACATAAGAGTCGAGATCAATAATCGTTATGATCAATTCTATCCGATTCTGCTGAACAATAAAGCGCGGCATGATGTTAAGCCCACACACTCTTTGGAAGAATTGTTGAGACTCGAACAACTTCTTCCTGACAATATTAAATTATTCATGATATATTATAAAGATATTCCTATCGGCGGATCGCTGATGTTTTTTGTGAACAGAACATGTGCCTTATGTTTTTATAATATGCTCGATTATGAATACGAATACTTAAAACCTATTCATCGAATAATGTATGAAGTTGTGAAGTACTCAACGGAAAACGGTTACAGCTATGTTGATATTGGGGTTTCGCAGGATACAAAAGCAGATAATCCAATGACGCCGAGTATGAGTCTAATAGACTTCAAAGAAAAATTTGATGCAAAAACAGTTATGCGCAATACGTTAAGTATTAAATTGTGAGAAACTAATTATCACCGCAAAGGCGCAGAGTCACAAAGAATGAAAAAATTTTTTAAACGCAAAGGACACAAAGCGAAACCGCAAATGACGCAAAAAAGAAACTCCGTTACTATTGCATTCCTTGGTAATG
>JAADIB010000098.1 GCA_013151565.1 Chlorobiota bacterium | reverse complement strand
CGCCCTCATCTTCCTCACCGGTATTGGCTTTGAACATTACTTCAATCTTACCGTTTTCAAAATTGATTTTATTCGTCCAGCAAAGATTGAATGTTCCGCCGAAATCGTGATTAGGTGAAGTCAGCGCTAAAACTTTATTACCTGATGGCGCTGTTGTATCTTCAATTACTTTCCATGTTGCCAAAGGTCCTTTTTGATTTGTAGCTTCAACTTTCCAGCCGTCGGGCAGTTGTCCGGTTTTAATGTTATCAAAGGGAAGTTCTACTGAGTTCTCTTCCTCTTCTTCTTCATTTTCTTGTGCTAGAAGTATTTGAAAACTGAAAAGAATAATTATTAGTACGCCGAAAAAAGTGATGTGTCTCATAACTTTTTACCTCCTCCGTCAGTTGACGGATTTTTAGTTAATAATTCTATGTTTTGAGAAAAGTAATTCTAAAAGAGCTACCTTTACCCACTTTACTTTCGACAGTCAATTTTCCGCATTTTCCGCCTTGAGCAGTTACAGCCCAGCGCGCAATAGCAAGTCCTAAACCGCTTCCGCCCATTTCGCGGGAGCGTCCTTTGTCAATACGGTAGAAACGTTCAAATATTTTTTCAAGATGCCCCTCTGAAATTCCCGGTCCATTATCAAGCACTTCAATAAATGGAGAATTGTTTTCATCGTGATCAACCTTAACAATTATCTTGTCCGGGGAATATTTAATTGCATTATCCAATAAATTAAGCAGCGCTTGTTTAACAAGAGCAGCATCTGCTTTTACGGTAATTTCTTTTTCCGCTTCAATTTGTATAGTTTGATTTTTTTCTTCTGCCAGCACATGAATGAACTCGACAGTTTCCTGGATTAATGATTTCAATTCTACAGGACTTAAATGTTCGTCAAGAGTTTTGGAATCAGCGCGGGAAAGAAAAAGCAAATTGTCCACAAGGTGAGTCAGCCGTCTATTTTCTTCAAGCATACTGCCGATAATTTCACGGTAACGTTTAGTATCTTTATAATCCTGCAGACCGACCTCGCCAATACTACGAATTGCAGTCAGCGGTGTTCTTAATTCATGTGCGGCATCCGAAGTAAACTGTTTCAATCTTTCGAACGATCTTTCTATTCTCTCAAGCATTTCGTTAAAGGCTCGTGCTAAACTTCCAAGCTCATCATCAGCATTAATAACAGGAAGGCGCTCTTTCAAATTTTCTTCACCAATCTTTCGAGCTTTTGATGTCATTTCATCAATTGGCGAGAGAAATTTTCTGGTAAGAAAATATCCACCGAAGCCTGCAATTAGTATTGCTATTGGTAATGCAATCAACATCAGCTGAATAAAACCATTAAGCTCGTTCCATAATTGTTCTTCGCTGCGAATAAGCCGGATGTACAGCCATTTCCCTTCAATGTTTATCTTACCGCTTAAAACTCTTATTCTTATATCATTTTTTAATTTTAATGATTGAAAATGGAAACCGTTCAATGATTCTTCTGCTTTAGAAAGTTTAGGCAGACTTTTTCCCGAAAACGGACGGCTTTCATATAGGATCTTCCAATCCGACGACCAGATCTGGAACCATTTTTCATAAAAATAAGGATCATCTTCCGCATCAATATAAACAGAGCCATCCGGTTTGACCTCTAAAATATTTTCTACAATTTCATAATCTTGTTCCAATTGATCATTAAGATTATTACGGAAATTTATATAAACCAGCGAGATAGAAAGTCCGGCATAAAAGATCAGGATAACCGCAAAGACTAAAACATACCAGAGAGTTAGACGTGTTCTTACATTTTTCGGAAGAAGAGACATCAGGGCGCCTCCTCTGAAAGAATGAACCCGACTCCGCGAACTGTATGCAGCAATTTAACTTCGAAAGGATCGTCAATTTTTCTGCGAAGACGTGCTATGTGTACATCCAATAAATTATCGATTGGTGTGGCTCGGTTTGTTTCTTTCCAAACATCGGTTGCAAGCATCTCGCGGGAAACAATTTGATCCTGATGACGCAGAAGATATTCTAGCAGCTCAAACTCACGTAAGGTAAGAGTTATCTCTTTCCCGTCTCGTTTCAGTTTTCGTTTTATCAGGTCCATCTCCATATCAGCACACTGCAATTGAGTGGATTCTTTCTCTCGTCCGCGTCTGAGCAGTACACGGATTCTTGCCAACAATTCCGGAAAGGCAAACGGCTTTACCAGATAATCATCGGCGCCGCTGTCTAAACCAAGCACTCGGTCTTCTACAGTATCACGCGCTGTTAAGATAAGTACGGGAAGATCCAACTTTTGTGTTCTTACTGTTTTTAGAATTTCAATTCCGTCATGACCGGGCAGCATCAAGTCTAATAATAACAGTGTATATTGTTTGGAATTTAAAAGAAAGAAACCATCCTCGCCCGTGTAAGCAAGGTCTACACTGTAGCCTTCGTGTTCTAATCCTTCTTTGAGAGCTTGAGCAACTTTCTGCTCATCCTCAATTACTAAAATGTTCATAAAATTACTTATGTTTATTGTTAAACAAGTGATTTAAATTATTACATTCAACTTAAGTTTTTCTTAATTTTTTTTAATAAAAATATTTTTTGATAATTATGTGCGTGCAAAGAATAATATTTGTCAAACATAATTATAAGAATATATAATAGTACCGAATAAATATTCTTCAGTATTTATCATTATATTATGTGCGTTCAAAAACATGAATCATTGCAATAAAAAACTAAATTGTTAAATGTTGAAAAAAAGTATAGTAACGTTTTTAATAAGTCTGTTGTTATTTACTAATACAGAATTTGCGCAAACCAATGATAACGACAAAAATATCGGACAGACATTTCTTTCGGATGTAAACCATTTCTTTTATACTGGGAGAGAAATTGCTACACAACCGCTTCAGTATTCTTCAAGTGATTGGTTAACGTTTGCCGCAGTTGTTGGCGGAACGGCGCTCCTTTTTACGGTTGACCAAAATATTCGGGAATTTGCGCAAGAAAATCAGACCAGCACTAAAGATAAAATATTCGGGATTGATAAATATTACGGTAGTGGCTACACAGCATTATTTACCGCGGGGCTATACGGAGTAGGGCTGTTTACAGGAGAATCCGGAATAAGAAAATTGGGCTTACATGCTTCAGAAGCTTTAATTTATGCAGGAATAATAACTACTGTATTAAAAGTCATTATCGGAAGAAGAAGACCTTATGCAGGGGATGATCATCTG
>JAADIB010000097.1 GCA_013151565.1 Chlorobiota bacterium | reverse complement strand
TTGATGATTGGTTGTAAAGATGAAATAGAAATGCTCCCAATTAACGAATCCGAAATGCTCGAAATAGTATTGTACAATGGTTTACACCACTTTCAATCGAAAACAGAGCAAAATCTATTTAGAAAGAATAAAATAAAATCAGTTTCTTTTGTAAAAAATATTTTGTCTACTTCAGAGGTTGACAGTTTAACATTTTTAGAAATTGACAAAAACGGTAGGATAAAAATAAAAACAACCAATGAATGTACAACTGTTGGGTGCTTACCTTACACAATTAGACAAATTTATAATTTCCACAATGGGGAAATTGTAAGAATGGATGATTATGTCTTCAAAAGGAAGTATTCTAATAAATTTGGTTATTGGTTAGAAAAGGATACAAGCCGATTATCAAAGTTTGATTGGGAAGATTACACCTACTTAAAGGATACTATACTTGTCGAATCTGCTTCACAGAAATGGACAATAGTAAGAAATTCTTCGGGTAAAATCATCTCAAAAAAATTAACTTTTAATACGGGTAACCAATACTCTCTAGTAAATTACAGTTATTATAAATCTAAAATAATTGAAAATTCACTTAGCAATTTTATGGAAGAGCCCGTACGCTCTGAATATAGTGTGACAGATTTCAATATAGTGACGTATTTGTATGATATTAGTAATGATGTTACACGCAGAAAAGAATATAAGTTCAACGCAAAAGGTTTGCTGAGCAACATATATTATTTTCAAAATGATAGTTTGAAAGCTGAAACCACAATAAATTATTCACAATATTAGTGATGCATATAACGTTAAAAAGGATTGATGACTGCCGCTTTGCGGCTTAGTTCAACCAGCCGCTCAACACGGACAGCATTTTTCAGTGCGGCATTTGTGTAATTATAAAGTTTGGTTAGCAAAGTTTAGTTACTCTTTAAGGTAGATAGTTCTAAGAAATATTTTTTAATAAATAAAAGTTGTTACAGTTATTCGGCATCCTTGTTTTGGGCTGCCGGTTATCGGCAACACCGTTAGGTTTCCAATATGCATCCAGACTTTGAAATAATACTAGATTTAATGGATCGTACGTTTCGAGATTTCGAAAATAGTATACCAAGCAAACCTGTTTTTGTTGAAATGCCTTTCGGGAGGATGGCTTTTCGCTATAAAGAAAAGGATATTTACCAAGCATTAATTCAAAAACTAGCAAAAGCTCAAAGCACTGTGAGAGCTGCATATTTCTTGCTGAAAAATGGTTATGTTCAGGAGCAAGCTATACTTCACCGTGTAATTGATGAGATAAATGAGGATATTTTGTTTTTGGTTTACGCAGTCACCATTGATAAAATCACAGATTTACATAAAAGATATCTAGAAGCATTTTGGGAAGAAGAAATTGACGAATCTGGTAAAATAATTGATTCAAAGCAAAAAAGGCCTATGATTCCCCGTCAAAAAATACGAGCTTACATCGCAAAAATTGAAAATCCGTATTTAGACCCAAGTAATGGTATTGAATTATCCAGAACCCTAAGTAAGGCATACTCGGGCTTTGTACACGCTGCCTCCCCTCATATCATGGATATGTATTGTGGAAATCCTCCTCATTATCATACGAAAGGCATGCTCGGAACACCGAGAATAGAAGAACATGCCGATGATTTATGGAACTATATGTATCGCACCTATCTTTCCCATATTGGCGTTGCTAAAGCTCTTGGCGCAGAAAAACACGTAGAAATATTGAATAAATATAAATTGCAATTCGAGGAAAATGCTGGAAAGGAATATGGAAATTAAACCTAACCAGTTATTCCGGTTAAAGTCAAAGTTAAATTTGGAATAAAAAATTTAGTAAATAGGGCATAGTGATGCCTCTACTATCAAAATATGTTCTACGCCAATTAAAGATTGGGCTTTTATTTTTCAATTTTCTATTATATTTGACAAACGGCTAAAGCCGTTTATCAAATAAGCAGTTCGCCATTTACACAAAAAACATTATATTCTCAAATTTGTTGAAAAATAAAATGTTCTCGGCTGCATTGGTCCATAAACATAACCCGGGTCCCTGGTAACTCCATAATCTAAATCTTTCTGAAAAGCATTCGTAAGATTTTTAACACCAACAGATATATCACTTGTAACATCGCCAAACAATTTTACCTTATGAGTTAGAGCAAAATCTAACTCTACAAAAGAAGGACTTTTCGTCAACTTGAGCAAGGGATATTCCTGGTCATCAACAACTATTTCGTGGGGTACATACATACTCCCCGTATATTTCATTGACACAAACGCTGTGAAACCGGTACTAATTGTATAAGATGCCCTCGCATAGCCAAAAATATCCGGGGTTCTTAAAAAATTGTGTGTGTTAAAATCTGTTACATTTTCTCTGTAAGTATTATTTTTAAATGTAAAACCCGTTCTTATCTCCAATGTTCTAACCAGTTTAATTCCAAAATCGATTTCTATACCTTTAACATCGGCACCGCTGCTGTTAATTCTCTCCCAATATTCGATATTACCATTGGCTGAAATAAACTCCTCGGCATACGCATCGGAAAGTCGTGTGTAAAATCCTGTTATTCCTACCAGTACTGGAATTTCACCGACAAAGTCTTGAAATTCAAATCCGGCTGTGTATGAAAAGCTTTTTTCTTCCTTCAATCCACTGCTGTTTCTGATAACTCTTTGTGTTCCTTCAAGCCCGCAGATATGTAAGTCCTCATCAAAAATTTGAGGCGCCTTAAATCCGGAAGTAATTCCTGCTCTAATTGATAATGTCTCAAGCAATTTGTACTTTATATTCAAGCGTGGACTAATAATCCAATTTTCGAGTGAAGAATGATTATCGAACCTAACACCGGCAACAAGCTGGAATTGATCGTTTTCATCAAATGATATTTCATCTTGTAAGTAAACACCAAGATTTTTAAATGTTTCATCAACATGATATAATGCGCTTGATACACTCTTATCCAGCAGATGATCGTGATCATACTGGACTCCTGCTATCATCAAATGATTATTCAATATATAGTTGAATTGAACTCTACCGGTGTGCAAAGGATTTTCCGAAAAGCCATAATAGTTTAATGCTGCGAGACGAGCTTCCGGAGTGTCCTCGGCTAATCCACCGTAATAGGAATCTCTTTCAAGAATGCTGAATGCATAATTTACCTTGTATTCAAAAACCGGGCTTAGTTTTTGTATCCATTTTACTTTCCCACCGTACTTGTAGTGTTTCGTCATCTCTGCAATTCTTGCTTCGTGAACCGGTTTATCTAAATCACTGCCTCCGCGTCTTTCTTCAAAAATTTTATGAAATGAAATTTGCAGTTCAGAATTATTCCGGGGTCTTAAATATCCGTTAAAACCAATAGTTTCATTTTTTAGAATACTAAGTTCAGTAAAACCATCACCGTTCCTATCATAGGGATTTCTGCTTCGTGTTGAACCAAAAACGTAGAAGCCGGAATTATTGTCATCGCTAACAATCTCTGCCATTGTACTAATTTGTTGATCATAAGCACCGTCTTGCGAATTCCCCACATAGTTAACACTTACACTGTTAAATGCTGGACGGCGCATTATCATATTAATCGTTCCGGCAATAGCGCCGGCGCCGTAAAGCGATGAACCGCCCCCTTTAACAATTTCGATCTGCTCTATCATTTCCTGGGGATAATGTTCTAATCCGTAAACACCGCCAAGAGAGCTAATAACCGGGTCGCCATCAATTAGAACTTGCGAATATTTACCAACCGAGAATTCTTACTTGTGTAAAGTTACAGTTATTGCAGTCGTTTTCAACTTGTACACCGGTTTGCAATCCGAGTGATTGAGCTAAGTTGCAAGCGCTTTGCAGCTGTATTAATTTATTAGTAATTATTTCTGTTTTAACAGGTACGCTTTCGTAAAGATGTAGTGTACTTGTTCCGGTAACAACTACAGCGCCCATCTCTATTATAGCCGGTTTCAGTTCAAAAACTAATTCTTCGGCAACCTCCTTTAAATCAATTTTTCTAATTTCAGTTTTATATCCTAACATTGAGACCATTAATTCAAACTTGTCTGATGGAATGTTGGTTATAATGAATGTCCCGTATATGCTGGTGGCTGAACCTAAGTTTGTATTTTTTATCAGTATATTAGCCCCGATTAGAGGCAGTTTTGTCTGGGCATCCAATATTTTTCCAGATACTCTTTTAATATTTTTGTCTGACAAACCCGAATAAGGCAACAAAGAACTATTAAAACTAAGAAGTACAAATAGTACTATATATATATTCAATTTATACATAATTGCTCCACTTAAAGAAATTTATTTTTATAGTTTAGTTTTAGATGAAGAAGGAAGGTGGAGCCCGTAATAGAACATTAGTTATTATGGTTTGATGAGATGATTCAAATTTGTGAGTATGAAATATTTCAGTTTCTAAATTCTTTATGGAATTTAATTTAATGGGATCAGTAATTATTCCCGTTTGATTACATATCTGGCTTAAATAAAAGAATTCCTTTTCACTGTGGGTATGATCTGATGATCCCTTTTTAGATTTTTCGTTGCTGTTTTTCGATAGGTGGCTATGCTCAATAATTCTTCCGTCCGGTAAAATGTGTGTATGCTTCGTGAACGTAAGAATTCCAAGGTTTGCAACAAACAAATAAAAAGTAAGAATGCTTGCTGTTTTAATAAATTTTATATTTTTTCTTATAACACTCATTGCAAAAAAATAATATTATCAAAACCTTTATTTAAACTTAATCTTAATAAGAATAACAAGCAAGGAGGTGTATCTCTTTTTTATACTAAAGCTTGGTAGTTTTTCCTCAAATCAATACCGGTATGCTCGACAACTGGCAAACCAAATCCCTTATGGGACTCATCCCGCTAAATAACGGGGCTGTTCTTATTATTATATAAGAACTGTTTCAGATATATACCGAGGCAATTACTTTTACATATTTTGCATGTGCGAGCTTTAGGTTAATACCATTTTCGTTGAGTAGATCTGAAACCTCCGGTGGTTTCTACAATTGATGAGTGCTCCTCTTTTAACTGATAAAAATAGTTGAGAATTTTATAGGAGTTGTTTTTTTAGATTTTCTTGTTTTACGATAACACCTTTGTTATCATCAGTTGTGAGATATGAAGTGTTTTAGTGTAAATCAATACCGGTATAATACATGTTCTTCTCCTTCTTTTTTATTGAGTGATAAGAAGAATCAATAAAAAATAATTACTTATTGGAAATATCCCTCCCATGCACCCAACAGACCGCCGTTACGCTAAAGTGATTTCGTTTTATATTGTGTGTTTAAAGTTGTACTTTTTTAAAGGTGAAATTAGTTGGCAAAATTTTAGCGGTTGCTTTACTCAAAGGTTTGGCGGTCGGCGGGTAAGTGGCAACTACGTTGTAAAATATCCTAAAGAGATAATTATTTAAAAACACATTTGTGTGTTGCGTATCACGCAATATGTTTTTATATTTTACAATATGATAAAGTCATAAACATAAAGGCTTGCAAAAGTTCTTTGAAACTGGTAGCACTGCGGGGATTCAACCCGCGCACAAAAATAAATTAAGAATGCGTTTAATAGCTTTAGATACTGCCACTAAAATTCAAGATATGGATTTACCTGGTTTTAGGTTGCATCAATTAAAAGGCAAAATGGAAGGTTTGTGGGCGATTGATGTAAGTGGAAATTGGCGTATTACATTTGAATTTAATGATGGCGATGTATTTATTGTAAATTATAAGGATTATCACTAATGAATATGTATAACCCTCCCCACCCTGGGGAATTTATTAAAGAAGTTTATCTTGACCCTTTAGACATTAGCTATAGAAAAATAGCAAATATGCTAAGAGTGGCACCATCAACTTTCAACAGACTTATTAATGGACAAAGCAGTATTAGTTCAGAAATGGCATTACGTCTTTCAAAAACTTTAGGACGTTCCCCAGAAAGTTGGCTAAATATGCAAAATAAGTATAACCTTTGGCATACAAGAAAAAGACTCAATCTTGAAAAAGTTGAGAAACTTAATATTGATAGAAAGAGAAAACAACACGTTTAATTTTCATATAAAAAGAATGAGGGTGTAAACAAAATTGGAACACTGCTAACGTAATAAAAGATTCATCTCGAAGCCCCGATAAAAAGAATCGGGGTAAACTCTGCCGAGAGATAATACACCGAATGCCTTTATCCTGCGGTGATTTATGTTTTTAAAGTGTGTTTAATGTTATTTTTTTATAAGAATAAATTTTAGCGGTTGCTTAACTCAAAGGTTTGGCGGTAGGCGGCAACCTCGTTATAAACTTATTACAAAATTTGAAATTATTGAATAATAAACGGAATTTTACTTGTTATACACATTGTGTATACTGAGATGTTAGGTTTCATGCTAAAAAAATTTCGAACCACGTAATTTTTATTCTATATTTTTCATGCTTTATTATACAGAATCCAACCAAAAACGAATGTCAGTGCAATTACATAAGTAACCAGCACATAAATCCATTTTCCGCCAAATTTAGGAGT
>JAADIB010000424.1 GCA_013151565.1 Chlorobiota bacterium | reverse complement strand
TGAACCTGCTTTTATATATGATTCTGAGAATTCGACTAATCCAAAATATACGTATACAAGTAATTATATCAGTATTATGATGACTTATAGACTTCGATAAATTTGAAATATGATTTATAAAAACTAATTTCTATAAACAAACTCTCTGTATTTCAAATTTCCATAATTTGATGAATCTTGTGGAAAGTTACAATAGAATAGATATTCATCTTTTTGCAAACCGGAAAGTTCAATATGCACAGTATAATTGCAAAGACAATAACAATCATTATCTGCAGTATCAGAAACTTCAACAAAAATTGTATCTGATTTAATAGTATAATCCGCAACAAATCTTTGTGAATCCGGACAACAATTTCCATAAACACAAAAATCAATTATTAACTTATCATTAAAAGTATAGGTAAAGCATGAGTCATCAAATGATGATTTAGTAAGCTTGCTTATATTTCCATTACATCCAGGAACCTGTTGATACGATAAAACAATGCTATCTTTCGAGCTGGTAATTAAATTATCTTCGCTGCAAGTAAATAGAAAAAAGAGAAATGCTAATATTGCGAGAGAAGAAATAAATTGTTTCATAATAAATCCCCCAAAAGATTTAAATTTAAAATACGATTAAATCTTTCAAAAGACAAAACTATTTTTTTTGAACATAATCTCTATATTTAAATTCTGCTTCATTTTGTGGATAGTTGCAGTAAAAAAGATATTTATCTTTTTGTAAACCGGAAAGTTCAATATGCATTGTATAGTTACAAATACAGTGGCAAAGGTTAGCAGCTGTATCAGTAACTTCAACGAAAATAGTATCTGACTTGATTGAATAATCTGCTATAAATATTTGTGAATCAGGACAGCAATTTCCGTAAACACAAAAATCAATTTTTAGCTTATCATTAAAACTATAAGTGAAACATGAATCGTCAAAAGACGCTTTAGCAAGTTGAGTTAAATTACTATTACAACCAGGAACTTGATTATAAGAAAAGGAGAGCTTGCTTTCAGTGCTATTAGTAAAACATTATCATCTGAGAATTCGACTAATCCAAAATATACGTATACAAGCAATTATATCAGTATTATGATGACTTATAGATTCAAATAAATTGTAATTATATAAATCAACTCAATACATTGAGCCATATTTCAATTTCTACCAACAAAACCAATTACATTTTCATTAGTAGGATCTATGATCACTATCATAGGTCCTGAAAGTATGATGTTTTTTGTCCCGAAAGAAACTGCAACAAGTTTTTGATTTAATTGCAACTGAGTGTTTCCGTCCTTAAGGTTAAAACATAATTTATTATTTGAATTGATTACAACTATATCTGGACAATTTCCGGTTTGATAATACCCTTGTTCAACAAACGCATCTTGCCATTGGATGGTCAAGGATTCTTTCTGTTGGTCAGTTAGACCTTTATATGCTATCATTTTGAATTTGGTTTCATTAGTGGTAGAAAGTATATCAGAGTCATCTGAACAACTTACTGTATAAAAGATGATAGATAACACAAATACAAAATAGTTAATGTATTTCATTTTGAACCCTCATAAAAATCATTCTATATTAAAGTAATAAAATTTGGGATCTTCTCAAAATATATCACTTATGATTTTATAAGCGCCAACATAAGTCCCAAGTGCGCTTCCTAATCCGCTGAGAATAAATACAAGAAGAATTTTAAGGAGTTTGTTTTCCCACCACTTTTTCCAATGTCCGACATCCTCAGTTACCAATTCAAATTCTTTTACAACCGGGGGCTGGTAATAAGCTTGCACAAAAGCGGCAACATAACCGGCACCAATTACCGGAGTTAAACTGGTTATTGGAGCAGCAAGAAAAGCCGAAATGATCGTTATCGGATGAGCCAATGCAATTGCCGTTCCTATAGCGCTTGGAATGCCGTTTGCCAAAATCCAGAAGATCACATTATCACTTGCAGTTTCTGCCCCTTTTGTAAATCCGATATAAAATAACGATGCAATGATTATTGCCGGTATTCCGTAGCCTATTATCTTAACCCAATTAGATGGTTTTGGAATTACCTCAAGTTCTTCCAAATCTTGAGTATTACCGGATTTTAACAGATCAATTATTCCGTTCACGTGACCGGCGCCGACAACAGAAACAATTTTATTGCCCGTAGCTCTTCTCATTTTTTCTGTTAAGTAGCTGTCACGCTCATCAATTAACACTCTTTTTAATACAGGCATCTGCTTACCCATTTCAGCCATCATTTCATTTAGGACATCCTTCTGTTTTATCTCTTCCAATTTTTCTTCGCTTATTTCTTCTTGTTCAAAAACAGATACGAGACCAACGGTCATTAGTTTTAACTTCTGCCAAAAGGACATAGAGTTCCACGAGCGTTTTAATGTGACTCTAACATCTCTATCACAGAGTTCAATCGGAATGTCGTTTTCTTTTGCTGCTTTGGTTGCTTCAAGTAGTTCAACGCCTGGTTTAACGCCGAGCTTTTCACCTAATTTTTTTTGATATGATGCAAGCAGAATGTTGATCAGCAGAGTACTTAACTGTTTCTGTTTAATTAACTGTTTTAAGTCGAGAGATTCCCATCGTTTCTTCTGCGAAAGAGCTTTATACCTTTGGGGATCAAGTTCAACACAGACAACATCAGGTTTTTCTTTCCCAATAACATCTCTTACTAAATCAGCAGAGTACTGCGAAATATGCGCAGTACCGATTATGAAATATTCTTTGTCATTAATTTTTAATTGGTGAACATCGCTTGGATATTCTTGAGTAGAGGAATTATTATTCATTCAATCAGTAACCTATAAAATAAATGTGACTATCTTTTTTTTCTTTTGAATTTCCAATCTTCATAATAGTCGAATTTAACAATTGCATGTAGCTGCTCAAATTCTTTTGTTTTTTCATTAATAATTGCTTTGATCACATCGCCGGTAGATATGATACCTAAAATTTTGCCATCTTTTTCAATAAAGAGATGTCGAATACGTTTACCGAGGAACTTATCCTGTAGAGCAAGGATTGTATCGTCATGCTTTGCCAATTTAAGATCAGTTGACATATAATCTTTTATCTTCGATGTTTTTGAAAAGAACCCTTCTGTAACAACATTCCTCATCAAGTCGCGTTCTGTCCATATACCAACTATATCTTCACCATCCTTAATAACAATAGCGCCTATCTTTTTTTCAAGCATTGTTTTTAATGCATCAGCTACTGTAGATTCAGGATGAGTATGTATCATCTCGATACCTTTTTCATTTAAAATATCTTGGGCTGTATACATAATATTACTCCTTCATATGTTTGTTAAACATTTGCAAAGATAGTGAACTTCTATTTTAGTTTCATAAATAAAATTATATTTTAGCGTATGGTCTTATAGAAAAATCTAAAACATAAATCTAAAACATATAAGAATTTAGATCGTCTAAAGATATAACAATTCAAAATAATTGAGGTGAAATTATGAAAAAACTTTTTGCTGTTATTTTTCTTATCCAGTTTACCGTGGTTTACGGCTGCACGATGTATAACGGAAGAGAAATTCAAGAAGGGGATAGGGTAACTAAGACCTATGAGATTAGCGATTTCACTAAACTTGATGTTTCAGATGCATTTGAAATTACTGTAAAGGTAGGAGAGAAAGCATCTCTGAAAATCACGGGTGATGAAAATATTCTTCCATACATTAGTGTAGAGAACAATGAAAATAAGTTAGCAATAGAATTTAAAAAGGATATTACTAATGTTAGTAATATCTTAGTTGAGATCACGGTAAAAGAATTAAAAAGTGTGGATCTCTCAGGTGCATGCAAAATAACAATTGAGGGAATTTCTACAGATTCATTTGAAATGGAAATGAGCGGTGCATGCAGCGGGGAATTATCTGGGAAAGTGAAAAAATTAGAAATTGATCTTTCAGGCGCATCAAATTTGGATGCAAGTCAATTAATATCAGAAGATGTTAAAATTGAAGCCAGCGGCGCTTCGAATGCAGAAATATATGCAGTTTCATCGGTAGATGCAGAAACATCAGGAGCAAGCAATATCACAATCTATGGTGATCCTGAAAAAGTGGAGACCGATGTCTCAGGTGCAAGTAATATAAAATCTAAGTAGTTTTGGTTTAGTAATATTTCAGATTAATTAAACATAATTGAAGGATATTTTATGTCAGAAAATCCCAAAGTAGGAATCATTATGGGGAGCGATTCCGATTTAGCTGTAATGCAAAAAGCAATTGATGTATGCAAAGAGTTCGATGTTCCATTCGAAGTAAAAATTATTTCAGCCCATAGAACACCGGAAGTTCATGCAGAATATTCGAAGACCGCAGCATCAAGAGGATTAAAAATAATAATAGCAGCAGCTGGAATGGCTGCGCACTTGCCAGGAGTAACCGCAGGACAAACTTATCTTCCGGTGATCGGGGTTCCAATAAAAGGAAAAAGCTTGGAAGGGAATGATGCTCTATATTCAATTGTTCAGATGCCTCCGGGTATTCCTGTTGCCACAGTTGCAATTGACGGCGCAAAGAATGCCGGTCTGCTTGCAGTACAGATCTTAGCAGTTTCTGACGATGAATTACGCGATAAATTTATAAATTACAAAAAGGAAATGGCAATTGCTTCGATGAAAAAAAACGATAATCTTAGCTATTAAGGTTCTTCATATCCACTCAGTTTTCTTAAGCCGGGACCGGTGAGTCTCTCCTGGTCCCATTTATATTCAGTGCTGAGTTCCTCTGCCCGAACATTGCACTCTTGATATTCACAAAATTTACAAAGCTCGTAACCGCAATAATCCAAATGTATTTTGATCTGTGAGTCCGGCAATACTTCTTTTATCTTCACTGATATCAGATCATCGGAATCATGAGCACGCTTGATTGAAAAATAGAAGGGGAGTACCAGATGAAAATCAATGAACGTTCTGCTTGCCGATCTCCAAAATCTTAATTCATGCAAATCAATCCAGTACGATCTTCTGATATCAATTAGTATCTGACTGATCTTACTAAGTGTCTCCGGTTCCACTTCATTCATCAAACCGCCCACAGACTGCCTCACCAGCTTTGAACCGGTAAAAAAGATATTCACAGCAACAAGCATTGCAATAATTGGATCGAAGATATAAATATCCGTAAACATTACAATGATAAGTCCGATAATAATTCCGCCGCTTGTGTAAACATCTGTAAGAATGTGTTTACCATCGGCAATAAGAGCAAGGGAATCGGTTTTTTTACCGTTCTTAATAAGGTATAACGAAAGGATCAAATTTATAATTGACGAAGCAGCAATTAAGAATATACCTATACCCAACTTAGAAGGTTGTGTCCCTGCGATTATTCTTATAATACTAGTATAGATAATTACAACGCCAGCCAGCGCAATAAGAAAACCCTCGAAACCGGCAGAGAAGTATTCAATATTTCCATGTCCGTAAGGATGGTCTTTATCAGCGGGTTTAGAACTTAAGATAACGCTATACAGCGCTACGGCAGAAGCAACAATATTTATTACGGATTCTGCTGCGTCAGAAAGTATTGCTGTTGAATCAGTTATAAAATATGCTGCAAACTTGACCACTAGCAGGAAGGAACCGACGATAAGAGATATCTTAGCGGCTTTTAATTTTATTTTTTTATTTTCTATATGATCGATCATAGAATAAAAGTTATAATTATTAGTTTTGATATTATAAAAGATAAATCAAAATTCAAAATATCATTTATGATAAAATTATTTTAAACTGCTGGAAATAAAAGTGAAATAATCCTCTGGAAATTGTTCGGAAGCACTTTTAGTATCGTTAATATTCTCAAATATCCCATAGACAGTTGAACCGGAACCGCTCATTAAAGCAAACATAGCACCGGCAGAATAAAGATTTTTCTTAATATTTTCAATCTCGGGATGCATCTTAAAAACCGATTGTTCGAAATCATTAACTATAAAATTACGATAATTTTGTACAGGAATCTTTACAATCTCATCATAATTAAATTCTGCTGGACTTGGATTGATTTGAGAAAATGCTTCTTTTGTTGATGCATGAATACCGGGATTTACAAGTAAGATAGGTTTATCAATGTGCAAATCAATCTCAGTTAGTTTTTCACCTCTGGATTTTCCAATAGCCGGTTTTTTCTTAAGAAAGAATGGGACATCAGAACCGAGTTCCAATGCGATTGCTGCCAATTCAATCTTACTTAAATTCAATTCAAGAATCTCATTGATTGTTTTCAGAACCGTGGCAGCATCAGAACTTCCTCCGCCCAAACCTGCTCCGATTGGAATATTTTTCTTCAAGGTAATCTTTACCGGGATATTCTTTTTTATATGCTTCTCTAAAAGTTTAACAGCTTTAACAATTATATTTTCGAAGGATAACTCACTGTCAAATTCAAATTGATCGAAGTCCTCAAAGATCAATTCGTCATAAAGATCGTATATCGGATAAAACAGAGTTTCAAGATTATGAAAACCATCATCACGTTTCGATACAATGTTCAATCCAATATTTATTTTAGCCGGAGCCTTAATTATTCTTTTGCTCATCAATAGCATCCTTAATCGCTTTTGTATGTGATGGAGTAGAGCCGCAGCAAGAACCGATAAAAAAAAGATCGGGAGCGTAATATTTTTTAACTATCCCACCATATTCGCTGGGAGTAACTCCTTCATAAATTTCAGAATCGTTATAATTACCGGAACCGCAATTCAAATAATAACCCCATCTATAATTAAAGGTGATTTTAGACCTTAATAAATTAAATGTTTCAGGATAAACACAATTTACCCCAATTGCAATAGGGGAGTGATCTTTAATAAAGTCGAATATGTAAGCAAGATCCTCACCGCTCATGATTTTAATATCGGAAGTAATAAACAAACTGATAATAAAAGGGATATTGTTTTCACTGCAATGCTTTGATATTATCTTGATCTCATCAAAATGGCTCTGAGTTTCATTCAGAATAAAATCACAGCCGGAATCCCAAAGCATGTCAATGTGATCCCTATGATTTTCTTCAATCTGCTTTTGAGATAATTTTCTTTCCGGTTGATACGAATCTTCTGCAGGAGGATTTGATGCTGCGATAAAAATATTCTTATTTCCTTCCGATGCAGTTTTTGCCAATTCAACGCTTCTGTGAACAAATTCGGAATTGGATATTTTAAGATCGGATTTTTTGTATGCAACGGGATTAGTGCGGAAAGTATTTGTCGTAATAATATCAGCGCCGGCTTTTATATACTTTTTGTGAAGATCAATAACTGCTTCCGGATTTGTGATGTTCAAGTATGAAGACCAAAGAACAGGATGACGTTGTTCATCACTCATCTGCAAAAGACTTCCAAGCGCTCCGTCGAGCACTAAAGGTCTGTTCAGTTCTGATTGATACTCTATAATGTTACTTTTAGCCATAGATTCATTCATCAGTTACTAATACTGCATTTTTGGGGATTTCCGGTCTAACTAGCAGAACGTTTTCTTTCATCAGTAAAACTTTACCGGGGTCCATCCCTTTTTTCTTTCTAACGTATTTACCAAACGTATATGAAACAGGAGCGAGTTTTGCTGTCTTAGCTTTACTATGATATGCCGCTAGCTGTGCAGCATTTTTTAGAATATTCTTTGGAATTCCTTCTTTCGGTTTATCAACTCTTAATACAACATGTGAGCCTGGAAGTCCCCGCGCATGAAACCAGTAATCATTCTGCTTGGCAATCTTTGTCGATAAAAGATCGTTGCTCTTACTGTCACGACCAATCAATACTGTATATTTATCATCGAGTAAATATTCTTTTAGCTTTGCATCAACATTCACTTTTTTCTTCTCTTTGTTTTTATTCGTAATTCTTAATTCGTCTTTAATTTTAAAAAGTTCTTCTTTGTTTCCCGCTTTTTCAAATCTATCCTTTATCTCCAAAAATCTGTTATACTTTTTCTCAGTCTCTTTGAATAGCATCATTGATTTTTCAAAATTTATCTTTTCATCTCTAGCCTTATTGAAATAATAATCAATCGATTCCTGTGGTGAGTGTTTTGGATTAAGTTTAATTACAACATCCTTTCCGTCTGAGATATCTTGAAGCGTTATTTTATCAATTCCTTTCTCCAATTCAGAACGATTGATCGAAAGTAAATTTGCAAGATTGTAGAACTCATCGCTTCTTTCTCCCATCTCAATTCTACCGCGCAAATTATTCAATTTACTACTTAGCTTTTCTAATTCTCTCGTGAGAAATTTACTGATCTCTTTTTCGGTTTTATCAATTGTATTGTGAGTGTAAAACTTTGAAATGAAATTCACAAGTGCTGAATTAAAATTTGTGAAGGTCTCGGCATTATCGATCTCATCAAAAGATTTAAATGATACCGGAGCGAACCTTACTTTATCTTCTGATCGATTATAAAAAACTTTTATATCATTATTATAGATCTCGGAAAGTATTGTATGGAAATCCTTTTCTAACTCATCAAAGTTCTTGTTACGAATATAAAGTTCATTTTTAATTTCTTTTGATATAAAAGAATAAGCAGTGCGAATTTTCTTCATATCGAAACCAATAAAAATATTCTTATCGATTTTATGATATATCGATTCGCTGATAAAATCATGCTTGGCAATTCTGCTCAATAGATCATTCTCAGTCTTGCCTTTCTTAAATTGATCGATGATCTTTCCGTCAGAAACAAAGTAAACATTCGTCTTCCCGCCCATCATAGAAAAATATAAAGTAACTTTATCTAAATTGATTTGAATGAGCCTGTCGTTTTCCGCAATACTTATACTGTCAATAATTTCCGGTAATTGAACTGTTGTAATTTCGATAACATTCTTGCGTGCTTTACGATGATCTTTTTTTACAAGCAAATAGGGTAATGAAGGATCTGTAGAGATAACCAAATGACGATAGGGAAACTCCTCTGTCGGTATTGACAGCAGCAGCAGATTTTTATCCTGTGAAAATATCTCGGTTACAAGCACATCCCGCAGAACTTTATTCAGTTCGGTAACAGATCTATTTAAGTAATAATAATTTCTTAGCATCTTCAGTTTTAATTTTTATATAGCTAAATATATAAAATAAAAAATGCCGAAAAATCAAAAATGATATTCGGCATTAAAGTTTAAGTATTTCTTTATTGTTAATTAAATTTTAGCAAATTTTTATGCTCGAGATTATTGGATTCGATATCTTTGAAATATTCTGCCGTACCAACTTTTAGTTCAAATGTTGCTGCATGATCGCATACTATTATACCTTTTGGATGCATCTGTAAAGCGCTTACTGTCCACATGTGATTAACGCCTTCCTCAACTACTTTTGCCAGCGCTCTTGCCTTGCTATGACCGCTTATAATAAGTAATACACGAGTTGCAGAAAGAACAGTTCCAACGCCAACAGTAAGAGCGGTTTTAGGTACTTTAGAAATATCACCGTCGAAAAATCTAGAGTTTGCAATGATAGTATCTTTAGTTAAAGTTTTCACTCTTGTCTTTGACGTTAATGAAGAACCAGGCTCATTGAATGCAATATGACCATCCGGACCGATACCGCCGACAAATAAATTAATTCCGCCGTATCTTTTGATCTTATCCTCGTATCTTTGACATTCTTTAACCAGATCTTTAGCATTTCCGTTTAGTATATTAATATTTTTCTTCAGTACATCAATATGATTGAAGAAATTATTGTACATAAATGAATGATAGCTTTCCGGATGATCTTCCGGCAGATCAACATATTCATCCATGTTAAACGTTACAACATTCTTGAATGAAATAACTTTTTTCTTGTTCAGTCTTATAAGCTCTTTATACATTCCAAGAGGGGATGAGCCGGTTGGCAAACCGAGTACGAAAGGTTTTTTAGCTGTCGGCTTAAATTTTAATATTTGACGTACTACGTAATGTGCCGCCCATTTTGATACATTGTTGTAATCAGGCTGAATTATTAATCTCATGATTTCCTCTAAAAAATTATTACCAAATTAGTTCTCATTCTATTCCGGCATTTCACGTCTAAGCCGCTCCGGTTTAGTCTCGTCGTATACTTTCCTCAATATCTCAACTTCATCATCAGTTATTTTTACATTTCTTCTCGCCATAACTTTACCGGCAACATCAACGGCTTTATCAAAATTAAATGTTGTTAATCCTTCTGTTCCTCCCCACGAAAAAGAGGGGATATATTTAGGAGGAAACCCAGTACCGAAAACATTAGAGGAGACACCGACAACTGTTCCTGTGTTGAACATAGTGTCAATACCGCTCTTTGCATGATCACCCATTATCAGACCAGCCATAACTTCACCGGTATTAATTTCTATATCATTGATCGTTACTCTAACATTACCGTAATTGTTTTTTAGGTCACTGTTGTTTGTCCCTGCTCCGATATTTACCCATGAACCCAGATAAGCATGACCCAAAAAACCGTTGTGCTGTTTGTTGGAATATGAATGAAGAATCGATTCACCGATCTCACCGCTTATTTTGCATACTGGTCCTATTGTCGTTTCTCCATAGATCTTAGCGCCGATCTTGATCAAAGCGTTTTCGCCGACACTAGTCGGTCCTTGAATAACTGTATTAGGAAATACTGTTGCATTTTTATCAATGAATATCGGACCTTCTTCAGCATCTAAAACTGCACCGGGTTTTATCCTCGCACCTTCTCCAATGAATATATCCTTTTTATTCAGCATGTGAACACCTTCATAAACATTCCCGTTGATCTGCTCTTTATCTCGGTCAACAAGTAATTCAAAGTCTTTAGTGATCTGCTCGCCGTTGTTATGAACTAAGTTCCATGGGTAAGAAATCATTTTAACATTTATTTCTTTTGTAGGAATTCCGGTAAATGATTTTAATGAGAATAATGATCCAAACTGCTCCTTAACAATATTAATATTTTTAGAAGAAAGAATAGCAGCAATTATTTGTTCTCCTTTGGTAAGAACAATATCACTTTGTTCATATTTTAAGGAGTTAACAAAATCATCATCCGTTAATACAGCGCCGTTGATCAATAACAACTCGTCGATTGAATCGTCGAGCTTATTAATTGCTTTATCCGTGTTATTCCTTTTTACAAATTCAACAAGATAACCTCTAGTATGAAGGAATATTTTGCTGTCGGGAAATCTTTTTTCAATTTTTTCTTTAAGAGTTAATATACCGCATCGCAAATCATAGATTGGTCTAGTATAAGTAAGAGGATTCAAGTTATTTTGAAATTCATCTTCGAAAATCAATATCCCTTTTTCCATGGTAACTCCGAATTATTAAATTGTAAAAATGTATTAGATAATAGAGAATATTTCTATTAATAAAATTACTTCAAATTTGAGCATTATGAAAGTAATATTATTCAAATTCAATCTTGGGGAATTTGTTGCATCCCTACCTAAAAGATTAGCGGACAACCGTGTCATTCGCAATCTATTTGTTGTGGTAATATCTCTAATCAGAAAAAAGACAAAAAAAAAGGACAGCCTTTAACTATCCTTTTTAAGTTGAGGTCTATCTTGTTGCGTGTTTTAATCGTTTTAAAAATATCAATATCAATCCGGCAGCCATTAAGGATGTAAATACAAGAAGGCTGAAGAATTGCCATAATTCCCAGTTCTGATAAAAGCGACCGACAAATCCGGATAAATAATTCCCGATCGCCGTAGCGCCGAACCACATACCCATCATCAAGCCTTTAACTTTAGGCGGTGATACTTTGGATACAAATGAAAGTCCCATCGGACTTAAATGAAGTTCCCCGATAGTAACTATAAAATATGACGAGATAAGCCAGAACGGTGTTACAGTAATTGCCGATGATCCGCCGTCAAGAGTATGCGATGCCGGCAGTCCTACTGATGCAATTACCATCACAAAAAACGCAAGAGCAGTATATAACATACCAATTCCGATCTTTGCCGGTGAAGAAGGCTCTTTCCCTTTTTTGTTTAAGTGGCGGAAGAATCCTACAATTATCGGAGTCATTAAAACTATAAACATCGGGTTGAAATACTGAAATTGTTCGGGTGAAATTTCATTTGTTCCCGATAACGTTGATAGTTTATAAATAATGATCAGCACTCCTGCAACAATTGCACCACCAGCAATACTTTTTGTTTTTTTAGTCACATTCTTTGACAATGCAAATCCTGTACCCAGCAGAATAGCTAAGATTGCATGTATCCCGAAAAAGTCGAAGAGAATGTAAGTGAATTTATCAACCAAGTGACTTGTATAATCTCTTGCGAACAAAGTCAAAGCAGCGCCGTTCTGATGGAAAGACATCCAGAAAAATATCACAATAGCAAAAATTGTAATAAGCGCTCCAATCCTCTCTCTTTCCTGCTCCTTCGTTAATACAATATCTTTTTCATTATTAGTTTCATGTTTTGATTGATAGTCAGCATCTTTATAATATTTTTTGAATACATTGAAAATGATTAAAGATATCACCATACCTAAACCGGCGACTGCAAATCCTGCATTGTAACCTTCTGCAAGGGTTGCACCAAAATTATGCATAACAAAATCTTTAATACCGGAAGCGGCTTGCGGCGCATAAAATGCACCAATGTTTATTCCCATATAAAAAATATTATAACCCGCGTCTTTTACCGAACCGCTGTCATGAGAATAAAGGTTTCCCACAAGAACGGATATATTTGCTTTAAATAATCCATTACCTATTATTACAACAGCTAAGGCAAAATATAACTGAATGGGAGAAGAAGTTGGAATTGCCATCAGAACATAGCCGATAGCCATTGTAATAGCCCCGAGTGTAATTGTTTTTCCGTAACCCAAGAAATTATCAGCTATCCACCCGCCAATTATCGGAGTAAAATAAACCGCTGCTAAAAATATTCCGTAAACGCTGGTTACTGTTGTTGTATCCCATTTAAAGTTTTCCTGCAGGTAAAGAACAAATATTGCAAGCATTGTATAAAAGCCGAATCGTTCCCACATCTCGGTAAAGAACAATACAGCTAAACCCTTTGGGTGATTTTTAAACATATATACTCTCCAAATTATTTTCTAAAGATAGGGACGAAGTGTCCAACGTCCCTAAGAATAAAACACAATTTATATTAATTAATTCCATGCATCATTTTTGAGAGGAGCTTATTTAATGAAAAAAGGATAATAGAAGCTACTAAACCCATAATAACAAATATAAAAAAGAAATCTGAAAGATTATTTATTGAGTAACCTAATAAGGATGTTGTCTTTCCTGCTTCGGGATAAAATGTGCTCAACTGTCCGGCAAGCCAATTAGCAGCTGCGTTAGAACCAAACCAAATTCCCATTAAAATTGATGATAATTTTATCGGTGAAAGTTTTGTAACCATAGAAAGCCCAATAGGGGAGAGAGAAAGTTCACCAAAGGTGTGTAGAACATATGCACCTACAAGCCATAACGGACTTACCTTTGCACCTGTATCGGCAATTTTGGAACCGAAAACCAAAACGGCAAATCCTAGAGAAAGCAGAAATAAACCGAGTGCCATTTTCATTGGTGTATTCGGTTCTTTGTTCTTCTTTCCCAATTTTGTCCAGATCATTGCAAATATTGGAGCAAATACTATAATAGCAACAGGGTTAATTGCTTGGAAGAAACTAGCGGGTATTACATAATTACCAAGCCAACCAATAACTCTATTGGTTTGTTCTTCAGCAAAAAATGTTAATGAAACGCCAGCTTGTTCAAATGCAGCCCAAAAGAAAATAACAAAAAATGCTAGGATAAAAATAACAGCTATTCTTTCTTTTTCGATTTTTGTTAAGGGTACATTTGAAGCAGCGATTTCTTCTTCTGTTTTTGATTTTTTAGGCACCATTCCAACCGGCTCACCCGAAGGCGTAACAAGATGTTTTTTCTTCCCGATAATAAAAGTAATTAATCCAATACCCATACCTACAGCAGCAGACACAAAACCGTATTTAAAATCTGATGGATTTCCTGTATCACCCAAACCACCTGCAATAAACGGAGCAATAAGAGCGCCAAGATTTATTCCCATATAAAAGATGGTAAAAGCTGCATCTCTAATCTTTATTGCTTCTGCAGGATAAAGAGAGCCTACCATAGTTGAAATATTGGGTTTAAAAAATCCGTTTCCTAATATCAAGAAGAATAATCCGAAAATAAAAAATATTTGCTGCAAATTAAAAGAGAATGTTGAGACCACTACTTGTTCTACATCAGGTGAGTATAGAAAACCACTTCCCGCCAAAGCCAATTGTCCGACAAGCATCATAATACCGCCAACAATAATAGACCTTCTGTTCCCCCAATATCTATCAGCAACATAACCGCCAAGTAATGGCGTAAGGTAAACCAATCCAGTATAATATCCATAGATTGAAGATGTAAAAGCTTTATCAAATAATAATGCGTTGATCATATAGAGCGTAAGAATTGCTCGCATTCCATAGTAACTAAATCGTTCCCACATTTCTGTGAAGAAAAGAACGTATAATCCTTTCGGATGATTTTTGAACATAAAAACTCCTAAATTATTTTGGTATCATTAAAATGATCGATGTGAGGTTTTCACACAAAAAAATATCTTGCAAGATATAAATATCTATGATAATATTGAAATAATTAGGATAATATTAATTACACTGTTTGTCAAAGAGGGATGCATTTAATATATTTCGAAAATGAAAAAATTAACTAAAAAGATTATACTGATTCCGACAGTTATCATCGTTCTGATTACTGCAGCTCTTATTGTTTTTGATAAAGTAATAATGCCTTCCGTTGTTGAAGCTCCCGAAGTTAGAATGCCGAACGTAGTTGGGATGCAGAAAGAAAAAGCCATAAGAATTCTTAAAGATTTAAGTTTGACACCCATAGAGGTTGGACCGCGCTACGATTCCAGGTATAAAGTAGGTGAGGTTATATTTCAAAAACCTTACGAAGGAACCATGGTCAAAGCAAATAGACGTGTTTATATCCATATCAGCGGAGGCGAACCATTAATCCAGATGCCACAGTTGGTTAACAAAACTCTACGAGATGCTAAAGTAACGTTGGAAAGAATCGGGCTTCACGTAGGCAAAGTTGAAGAAGTGCGGAATGAACTCCCCAATGGGATTATTGTTGAGCAGGAATATGATTACGGGTATAAATTAGAGAAGGGTGAATCTGTCGATCTGAAAGTTAGTGTTGGTCCACAGATCGGAATGGTTAGAGTTCCTAATCTAATCGCTAAATCGGAAAAAGAAGCTCAAAAAATATTGCGAATGAATAATCTTCATATTGGAAAAAAAACGTATTTGAATTCTCCTACACTTCTTCCTAATACAATTATTAGCCAGTACCCTAGTCAGGATTATCTCGTTGCTATCGGTGACAGTATAGATGTTGTAATTGCTAAAAATAAAAGTAGGGATTAAAAAAATGAAATTGCTTGCACCATCAATATTATCGGCAGACTTTTCAAATTTGGCTCAGCAGATCAGGTACGTTGAGATCGGCGGAGCGGATATTATACATTGTGATATTATGGATGGAAAGTTTGTCCCGAATATTACTTTCGGACCAATAGTTGTAAAAGCAGTTAAACAATCATCACATTTGCCGATAGATTCCATCTTATGATTAAAGATCCTGATAACTATATTAAAGATTTTATTTCTGCCGGTGCAGATTATGTTTCTGTTCATCAAGAGGAAGTTGTGCACCTTCATAGAACTATAACTAGGATTAAAGAGTTAGGTGCAAAAGCAGGTGTGGTGATAAATCCCGCAACTCCGGTAGAAACTCTTAGCGATATACTTGAATTTGTCGATTTTGTTCTTGTAATGTCGGTTAACCCGGGATTCGGAGGTCAAAAGTTCATTGAGGCGGCAGTTGGAAAGATCAAACGGCTTTCCGAAATAAGAGATGAGAGAAAATTAAGTTTTCTGATAGAAGTTGACGGGGGCATCGGCATCGATCCTCAAAATATAAAGATGGTTGCAGATGCCGGTTGTGATATGTTTGTTGCCGGTTCATCCATATTCAAGCAGGATAACGTTTCTGCGGCAACAACAGAATTAAAAAATTTGATTTCTCAATAAAGTATTTGATTATAAGAGAAATAATACTTTTCTTACCTTAAATTTACGAAAAGGAATTTAATAGCTAAATGAATAATAGTTTTTATTCAGATCTTGTTGCTAATCCCGAAATTAAAATTATGGGGATATTGAATGTAACCCCGGATTCTTTTTCAGACGGCGGTAAATATTATAGCAAAATAAAAGCAACAGAACGCGCACTGCAAATGCTGGATGATGGCGCTGATATTATTGATATCGGGGGAGAGTCTTCACGACCTGGCGCTTCGCCGGTTTCAGTGAATGAAGAAATCGATCGGACTATTCCTGTTATTGAAAATATTTTAGATCAAAGGAAAGATGCAATAATATCAATCGATACGATTAAACCGGAAGTAGCAGAATTAGCTCTACAGAATGGCGCTAAAATAGTTAATGACATAAGTGCATTTGCAAATATGAAGTTGCTGGAAATTGTGAAAAAATATTCTGCAGCTTTAGTTATAATGCACATGCAGGGAAGCCCATCAACAATGCAGAATGATCCTAAATATAATAATGTTGTTGAGGATGTTTATAAATTTCTCTATGAAAAAGCCGAGATTGCAAAATCAAACGGAGTGGAGCAATTAATATTAGACCCAGGAATTGGTTTCGGTAAAAGTGGCGAAGATAACTTTATGTTGTTAAAAAATCTTAAAAAGTTTACTAAATTACAATTGCCGATATTAATCGGTGTTTCTAAAAAGTCTTTGATAGGTAAATCGTTAAATTTACCACTGGAAAAAAGAGAAATTGCAAGTGTGATCTTAGAAACAGTTTCCATTAATTCAGGTGCAAAGATCATCAGAACTCATAATGTTAAAAATGGTATGCAGATTAAAAAGCTTATTAATTACATAAATACTCCAAATAAATTGGCATAAATGTTTGAGTTATTCAAAATAGGATTCTTGTCATTCACGTTTCTTGATCTGATAGACATTGCTATTGTATCTTTTATTATTTACAAAGTCTATCAAATCATTAAGGGAACAATAGCAGCGCAAATATTTTTAGGACTGGTAATTGTTCTTCTGTTCTCTTTTATTGCGCAGGCGGGTAACTTAAAAGCCTTAGGATGGTTATTAAAGTTAGTAACCGATATTTGGGTAATTGCATTTATTATACTATTCCAACCGGAGATAAGACGATTTCTATTACTATTGGGTAAGAAACCGTTCACGTCAAAATTTTTCAAAAATATGCCATCTAAAAAGGATGTACCGGATATCTTAACCGATGCGGCATTTGAATTATCACAGCATCAGCACGGTGCATTGATTGTTATTGAAAGAACGGTCGGAATAAAAAGTTTTATTGATACCGGTGAACCGATAAATGCAAAGGTGAGTGTGAACTTGCTGCGCTCGATTTTTTATCCTCGTTCACCGCTTCACGACGGAGCTGTAGTAATACAAAACGATGAGATCGTAGCGGCAAGATGTACTCTGCCATTGTCGCCAACTACTTCAGTAGATAAGATATCCCTCGGTATGCGACACAGAGCTGGACTTGGGATAACCGAACAGTCAGATGTACTTAGCTTAATTGTATCGGAAGAGACCGGCAGTATTTCTGTCGCAGAAGATGGAAAACTTTATCGTGGTCTATCAAGAGAATCATTGAGACGACTCCTATCAAAAAAGATAGAACATGAAGAGCAAAAGGGAATGAAGGGTTTATTTGATATCTTCAAGAAAGCCAAATAGCATTTGTGCCGTAATACCTATCTATAATGAAGCCGCACATCTTGATAGTGTCATCCCGGAAGTTCACAAATATACCGATCAAGTTATCTGTGTTGATGACGGCTCAACAGACAGCACTTCCGAAGAATTAAAAAAATACAATTATGTAAAAGTAATTTCTCTCGGTAAAAACATGGGAAAAGGGAAGGCTTTATATTATGGTCTTTCGGAGAGCATCAAACTAGGTTCTGAAATCACAATTACTTTAGATGCTGACGGACAGCATGACCCATCACTTATCAATTCCTTTATTGCTAAACTTGAGTCAAATGATTTGGTTCTTGGAAACAGAATGAATAATTTGAATAAAATGCCTCCCCAAAGAATTTTGAGCAATACGATTACAAGCTGGCTCTTAACTAAAAAACTTGGAGTGAAAATTATTGACAGTCAATCGGGATATAGAGCATATAAAACAAATGCACTCAAAGATATTTTACCCGATTCTTCCGGATTTGAAGCTGAGACCGAAATGCTTATAAAAGCGGGCAAAAAGGAATTAAAGATTGGTCATATTAATATTCCTACAATATATAATGAAAATAAAAGTAAAATAAAGCCAATTAGAACGATTCTAGGATTTATAAAAGTGTATTTCCGCTATTAAAAATTGAGACAGAGAAGATAAAAACATGTAAATTATTTGTTCGGATTTAATTAAATTTAATAAATCAAAAAACCTTTATAATATTTTAAATGGTGATGCTATGAAACTAAAATATTTTTCACATTCAGCATTTCAAATAACTGCCAACAGCGGTAAAGTTATTTTAATCGATCCATTTTTAACAGGTAATCCAACGGCTCCGGTAACTGCCGAAAGTGTTGAGGCTGATTTTATTATTTTAACACATGCACATGGCGACCACATCGGTGATGCATTTGATATCGCAAAGAGATGTGATTCTTTGATCATTGCCGTTAATGAACTTGCCGATTATGCAATCAGCAAAGGCTTGAAAGCTCATAATATGCATATAGGAGGTAGCTATAATTTTGAATTCGGGAAAGTTAAATTTACTATTGCTCATCACGGATCAATGACACCCGACGGACAATATGCCGGTGAACCTGCGGGAGTTCTGATAACCGTAGATGGAAAAACTATTTATCATACCGGAGATACCGGATTATTTTATGATATGAAGCTGATAGGTGAAATGAATCATATTGATTATATGCTCGCTCCGATTGGTGAT
Source organism: Chlorobiota bacterium (assembly GCA_013151565.1). Taxonomy (GTDB): domain Bacteria; phylum Bacteroidota; class Ignavibacteria; order Ignavibacteriales; family Melioribacteraceae; genus SZUA-22. The sequence goes on along the minus strand of JAADIB010000424.1, from coordinate 11,567 downwards.
AACTTTACTATGGGTATTGATGATGCAGTAAAAGCAGTTGAATTAACTAATCCGGATGTCGCAATACCAATACATTATAATACATTCCCGGTCATCGAAGCTGATCCCGAAGAGTTTAAAAAGAAAGTAGAAGCATTGGGAATAAAGAGCATGGTTTTAGCTTACGGACAAGAATTTGAACTATAAAACGGATAGAACTTTTTAATATATGGCAATTATTTCGATTACAAATCAGAAGGGCGGTGTTGGTAAAACATCAACCGCTATAAATCTTTCTGCATCTATTGCAGCAGCAGAGTTTAAGACTTTATTAATTGATATTGATCCTCAGGCAAACTCGTCTTCAGGATTGGGTGTCGAACAGAATGATCCTTCAATATATGAAGTCTTGATGGGTATTGAGGAGATCGAGGAATCGATTCAATCAACTTATATGCCTTATCTGGATATCATCCCGGCAAATATAAATCTTGTAGGGGCGGAAGTTGAGTTGGTTAATCTCGAGAACAGAGAGTATAGACTCAACAAACAGATGAACAGATTAAATGATAAATACGATTACATCTTCATTGACTGTCCGCCTTCTTTAGGGTTGCTGACATTGAATGCCCTTACTGCGTCAGAATCGGTTATCATTCCCGTTCAATGCGAGTATTTTGCTTTAGAAGGTTTGGGGCAATTGTTGAATACAATTAATTTGGTTAGGAAGAATTTAAATCCTAATTTGTCTATTGAAGGTGTGTTACTAACAATGTTCGACAGAAGGCTTAAACTTTCGCATCAAGTAAAAGATGAGGTGATTAAATATTTTGGAGAAAAAGTTTTTAAATCTATAATATACAGGAATGTAAGGATCTCTGAAGCTCCGAGCCATCAAAAACCGGTGCTTTTATACGATGCCATTTCAACCGGAGCGGCAAATTACATGTCCTTAGCAGCAGAACTAATTGAAAGAAAAACACAGAGTATAAATGAGTAAATCGCATACAGGATTGGGAAGGGGATTAGGAGCTTTGTTGAATCCAAATTTCAACAAGGAAAATCTTGATGAAAAAGTTACTGTATCTCCATCAGAATTGAGGAAAGATGATGGTGAATCGGTTGACATCTTAGTTAAAATTCCGGTTGCGAATATTGTCCCGAATCCGTATCAGCCGAGAAGTAATTTCAATAAAACAGCACTTGATGAACTCAAGAAATCGATTCTCGAAAATGGACTTATCCAGCCGATCACTGTAAGAAGAAAAGACGGCGTTTATGAATTGATTTCCGGTGAAAGAAGGTTACGGGCTTCTAAAGAGATCGGCATTAAGGAAATCCCGGCTTACGTGATCAAGGTTGATACAAAAGAAGCGATGGTAGCTCTCTCACTGATCGAGAACATCCAGAGAGAGGAACTGAATCCAATTGAAGTGGCAACTGCATACAAGCAATTAATGGAAGAGTGTAATCTGTCTCAAGAAGAAATAGCTACTAAGGTTGGCAAAGAACGCTCAACAATCACAAATACTATTCGATTACTCAAACTTTCAGCAAAGATTCAAGAGCACCTTATCAACGGTGATATTTCATCCGGTCATGCAAGAGCTCTTTTAAGTGTAGATGATGAATCGTACCAAATGCATATACTTGAAAAGATACTGAAAGACCAACTTTCTGTCCGTGCTGTAGAAAAACTTGTTAAATCTCCAGCTAAAGTTGCTTCAAAAAAGAAGAAGAGTAATATGGAATCTTTGTCCGATGATAAAATTGCCAATAGGGATATCGAAAATAAGTTGCGCGGTATTTTTGGTACAAAGGTTATGCTCAAACAAAAGAAAGACGGCACTGGAAATATAACTATTGAATTCTATTCAATGGACGAACTTGAAAGATTATTTGAATTATTTGATTCTATTGGGAAAAACTATTCTTAAAATATTATTAGTTTTAATCGCTATTACTTCACCGCTTTTAGCTCAAGGGGAACTTGATTCTAATCAAACCGTCCAAACTAAAGATTCAACATTTGTAATGACAAAATCACCGTGGGGAGCCGTAGGCAGAAGTGCGCTGATTCCCGGCTGGGGACAATGTTATAACGAATCATATTGGAAAATTCCTATTATCTGGGGTTTCATGGGTTGGTTCACATATTTATATGTCGAAAATAATAAGCTGTATAAAAAGTATGGTGATCTTTATAAAGAAAGTTTGAAAGAGTTTCCAAACGGAGACCCCAACTATAAACTAGCTCGCGATACTTACAGAAATGACCGGGACCAATGGGCATTGATACTTGGGCTTACATATTTCCTTAATCTAGTGGATGCCTATGTTGATGCACAATTATTTGATTTCAGTGTAAGCGAAAATAAGTATTATCGATCGCCCCAGTTGAATGTAAAATTATTCATCAATTAGCAGAACATGAAACCGACATTATTGATTTTTAAAAACACAAGGGTATGATTATAGAAAACATTCGAGGTTTTTGAAGTAAACAAGTTAGAAGAATTAATAAATTGAATAAACAGCACTAAATTAAACAAGTTACGAAACCTCGAAGGTTTGGTTAAATAAAATTTATAAACATATGAAAAATACTATTACCTGTCAAAATTGTAAATCTGAGAGCGATTTTTATCGTTTGAACTGTTCATCGTGCGGTGCGCTGCTTAGGAATCGCGTGGTCAATCTCGATCTTTGGAGTACGCTTTGGCAAGTGATCGAAACACCTACACAAGCATTCAAGAATATCATATTTGCCGAGAATAAAAATTATACTTTCTTTATCGCGCTGATGTTTTCAATTAGACTAACTCTCAATTCTTTCTTTGTGAAAAGTAATTTAGGAAAGGGAATTAATTTTCAAAATTATCTTGGTCTAGATCTTTTAATTGGAATTGTAACTTTTATTGTTGTTTTTTTACTAACAGCAATAGTCCAGAAATTAGCTTTAAAAAGATTTGGTGTTCATACTCGCTTTAAAGATAACTTTGCAGTTTTAATTTATGCAAGCGTGCCAATATTAATATCATTTGTAATATTTTTCCCGGTTGAGTATGCATTGTTCGGAAAATACTGGTTGTTTTTTAATCCGTCTCCATACATGATAAAACCAACGGCAGCTTATGTATTCACTTGGATGGAAGTACTTATGATAGTTTGGATGTATATATTATTTATACTTGCCGGTTTCGTCCAAAGCAGAAGTAAAGTATATGCATTTATTTCTGCGACTGGTATAATCTTGATTCTTGCTGCAATTTCAATTTTTATCCCTTATTTATAGAATTCATATAATCTATAATAGCTCCGTATCTAAGTCCACGCCCGCTTACATATAGCAATTTTTTCTTGAGAAGTTTTAAAATGTTGTTCAGAATTAATGTGCCGGCTAAAATTATATCTTCTCTTCCTTCCATTACATTGCCGAATTTTTCCAGGATCTTTTTGCTGCTTAATGATTTAAATATTTCAATAAACTCAATTAGATCATCATCTGCCAATTTGTATCCCTCAACTTTTACATCGGAGTACTCTGTTAAGTTTTGCTTTGCACATGCAAGAGTAGTAGGTGTACCGGCAACAGCAATAACGGATGAATTAATTACATCTAAATCGCTTAACTCATTTAGAACATTAATAATATAATTTTCGGCTTCTGATAAAGTTTTATCTGATATTTCGGAATGCAGATATTTTTCCGTCAGTGTTACTACTCCAATCGGGAAACTCTTTTGGAAGGATATATCATCCTTATGACCGTGAATTATTTCGGTACTTGCACCGCCGATATCAATTACCAAAGCAGAATTATCAAGATCAAATCCGCTCTGCGCACCAAGGAATGACAGATAAGCTTCTCGAGTTCCGGTAATGATATTTATATCAAATCCTAAATTCTTTTTTATTGAAGCTATTATCTGTTCAGAATTATTGGCTACGCGGAGCGCTTGAGTAGCATTGACCAAAACATTTGAGCAGTTGTGCTCTTTAATTATGTCTTTATATTCTCTTAATACTGCAAGAAGTAATTCGACTGCTGATTCAGAAATAATATTGGATGCATCAAGTCCTTTACTTATCCTCGGCATTCTGTATTCATTTAGCAGAGGTACTAATTTCTGATTCTCAATATCAACTTCTGCAATTAAAAGAAGCACAGTATTCGATCCGATATCAATTGATGCAACTTTCATTATAACCTTTCATTTATTTACATTTTACCTTAATTTTATATTTCAAAATTAAACATTATTTTGTGCTCAAACGATGAAAATAAAAGAAAAAGAATTTGAATCCATTTTGCAGGACTTAAAAGATATAGCTTTGCAGATGGGTGCAAAAGTTAGATTTGAAAGGGGAGACTTTAAAGGCGGTTATTGTATTCTTAAAGAAAACAAAGTAATTGTTATTAATAAACTCTCAAATCTTCAAAGGAAGGTAATTATCTTATCCGCCGCTTTAAAAGAACTTGGGGCAGAAGATATTTATCTCCCGCCGAAAATTAGAGAAGTAATAGAAGAAATGGATGAGACAGAATGAAAATATTAGTACTGAACGGACCTAACCTAAATCTTCTTGGAGCACGAGAAGAATCTAATTATGGATCATTAACTCTTAATGAAATTGAAAGTGTGATCAGATCTGAATTCCCGGAAGATACATTCGAGTTTTTCCAAAGTAATCATGAAGGGGAATTAGTTGATCAAATACAGAATGCAGATAAAGGATATGAAGGACTCATGATCAACCCCGGTGGTTATGCACATACTTCCGTAGTGATAAGAGATGCATTAGAGCTTTCTAAAATTCCAAAAGTTGAAGTCCATTTGTCAAACTTATCAGAGAGGGAAGACTTTAGACATAAAACTATAACTGCACCAAAAACAAATGGTTATGTTTCCGGGTTTAAGGAACTAAGTTATTTAGCCGGTGTTTATCTGCTTAAAAAGCTGTATGATAAATTATCTAGTTGAAATGTTCGTTAAACTGCAAATTTTATCAATACTTCAATCTTGCTTTTATATAATACTTTAACTATTTTACTTCAAGTAAAATAATAGGATTCCATTATGAAAGATTTTGGACTTAAAAAACTGTATTATTCGATTAGTGAGGTTAGTAAACTTACCGGTTTGGAGCAGTATATTCTTAGATACTGGGAAACTGAATTCGAACAATTGAATCCTTCGAAGAATAGAGCAGGGAACAGAATTTATACGAATAAGAATATCAAGTTAATTCTTACAATTAAAAAATTACTTCGCGATCAAAAATATACTATCGAGGGTGCAAAAAAAATTCTTGCCGAAAAAAGTGATCACAAACAAACTACTACTAAAACAATCAAACCTCCGGAAACAAAACAAACGACAAACAAATCAAAAAGTAGTTTACTGAAAGATGACCTTGTAGAAATAAGGAATTTTTTAGTAGATTTAAATTCTAAAATTTAATTTTTCGGAACGTGGCGCAGTCCGGTTAGCGTACTTGACTGGGGGTCAAGTGGTCGCGGGTTCAAATCCCGCCGTTCCGACAAGATTATTAACTATTTTATTATTCAATCTATGCTTTAATGAAAAAAAATATAAAATTTTCTACTGATAAGCCAACATGTAACTGCGGCGTATTTGGTATTCATGGCGATACTAAAGACCTTCCTTTGACAACATATTTTGGACTTCACGCTTTACAACACCGGGGACAAGAAGCTTGCGGAATTACCGCTTCATTCAAAAATGGAGATCATAAATCTCAATTTATTATTCATAAGGATTTCGGATTGGTTTCCGATGTATTCGGCAAGAGTAATTTCTTAGAAAAGGATTTGAAATTTGAAACTTGTATCGGACATAACAGATACTCAACATTCGGTGCTTCCGATTCAAGAAAAAATATTCAGCCATTTGTTGTTAATTATCGTGATGGTAATCTTGCAATGGCACATAATGGTAATCTTACTAATGCTAAGATGTTAAGGAAGAAGCTGGAAAAGGAGGGAGCAATCTTTCAAACTACCAGTGATTCCGAAGTAGTCCTGCATCTAATTGCCCGGAGCAAGAAGGAAAACCAGATTGACCAGATAAGAGAAGCATGTGATCAAATTGAGGGAGCATTTAGTATAATTATAATGACAGATACGAGTTTGATCGGTGTGCGTGATCCCTACGGGGTTCGACCTCTTTGTCTTGGGAAAAAGAATGATGCGTATATCATTTCCTCTGAAACTTGTGCACTGGATATAAACACAGCTGAGTATATTCGAGATATTGAACCGGGGGAGATTTTAGTTGTTGATAAAAGCAAAAATGGTAAGGAGCAGCTTCAATCCTATAAAATAACTAATGATGTACATACAAAGCATTGTGTTTTTGAATATATTTATTTCTCAAGACCAGACAGCAAAATATTCGGCAGTAATGTTGACAAGATGAGAAGGAAACTCGGTAAGAATTTAGCTTTGAATCATCCTGTAAGAGATAAAGATGGAGAAAAAGTTATTGTTATAAGCGTACCGGATAGTTCTAATACTGCTGCGATCGGATACCAAAATCAACTTGAAAAGTTAGGAATTCCATCGAAATTAGAGATTGGCTTGATAAGAAGCCACTATATTGGAAGGACTTTTCTTCTTCCTGCGCAGAAGAAAAGAGAAATAGGTGTTAGGATCAAATTCAACACGGTTAAAGGTGTACTAGAAAACCGCACGGTTGTTATTATCGATGATTCCATTGTTCGAGGAACAACTTCAAAACAGTTGATCAATTTGCTTAGAGAAGCAAACCCGAAAGAAATTCATATGAGAATTTCATCACCTCCGATCTATAATCCTTGTTATTATGGTATGGACTTTCCATCAAAAGAAGAGTTGATTGCAAATAGATTTGATGATATAAAAGCTGTAGCAAAACATTTAGAGGTTGATTCATTAGAATATATGACAAAAGAAGAAATGCTTGAATCTATGGTTGACCATGCTCCCGAAGATTTTTGTACAGCGTGTTTCTCTGGTGATTATCCAATACCGATAAAAGATATTGAACTTTTATCTAAAAAATAGTCATAGTTATTATAATATTCTTTATCTAATATGTATATTATAAGTTATTGTAAGTAATTATATTGATAACTTAAAGTTATATTTAGTATTTGTTATAAGTAATAACACAATTGAATAAATGATGTATAAAAGTACATGAAACTAGAACTGAATAAAATATATACTAAATCAAATCTAATAAGTTTTGTTAGATTATTGCTAGTTGCCCCGACTATTTATTTTATTTCAAATATACCGGAGCACGATGAGTATAGAATTGTAGTATTAAGTTTTTTCTTTTTAGCATATTTATCTGATTTGTTAGATGGATATTTGGCTCGAAAATACAACGAAATAAGTGAATTAGGAAAAATAATTGATCCGCTTGCGGATAAAGTATTTGTTATTGCGATCGTATTTCAATTATTCCTAAGTGGTGAAATTACACCCGTATATTTTTGGATAATTATTTCAAGAGATATTTTGATTTTAATTGGCGGTGTTTTTGTAACTAATATTACCGGAAAGGTGCTCCCGTCAAACTTACTTGGCAAAATAACTGTATCCTCAATTGGAATATTTTTAATAGCTGTGGTAGCCGGAGCAAGGGAAGTCTCTTGGTTGTATAATCTACTGCAATATTTAAGTATATTTCTAAGTTTTGCATCTATTTTAGGTTACGCATTAAGAGGATATGAAACGATAAAATGGTATAAAAAGAATGGCGATATTAAAGAACATTAATTTTAATAAATTGAAACAAGGTTTATCCAAAACAAAGGATAAATTGTTTACAGGGATAACCGAAGCGATCAGCACAAAAGCTGTTTTCGATGAAGATATTCTAGATGAACTTGAGGAGATTCTGATAACTAGTGATATCGGTATGGATACAGCGATGAAAATTATTCATAATACTCGTGCCGAACTTTATTATTTAAATGACAGATCGAAAGAAGCCATAATTTCGACATTGAAAAACGAGATGAAAACTGTTTTATTAAACGCTATTCAAAATACTGATAATTCAGATAGCACAGATATTTCTACCAATAAACCGTATGTGATCCTTGTCGTTGGAGTAAATGGTGCGGGTAAAACCACAACAATCGGGAAATTAGCTTATAACTATAAGAAAGCCGGTTACAGCGTTCTTATCGGCTCTGCAGACACGTTTAGAGCTGCAGCAAATGAGCAGTTGGATATCTGGGCAAAGAGAGCTGACGTTGAAATCGTTCAAAAAGAAACCGGCGCCGATCCTTCATCGGTTGTTTATGAGACTCTCAATATTGCAAAATCAGAAAATACTGATATTGTTCTGATTGATACTGCAGGCAGATTGCATACAAAATCGAATCTTATGAAAGAGTTGGAGAAGATCAAAACGGTAATGGGCAAGGTAGTTCCTCACGCACCGAATGAAGTCTATCTTGTAGTTGATGGAAATTCAGGTCAGAATGTTCTTGTACAAGCGAGAGAGTTTTCGAAGGTTACCGAACTTACGGGATTGATCGTTACAAAACTTGACGGAACAGCAAAAGGCGGAGTTGTGTTTCAAATTTCTGCTCAGCAGAAAATTCCGATCAAATATATTGGCGTTGGTGAAAAGATTGAAGATCTTCAGGATTTTGACGCCAGCAAGTTCATCGAAGCACTATTCGATTAATATCAAAAATATTTAAATGATAAAAGTTGCTATTATAATTAATCCAAAATCCGGGAAGGGAAGCGGAAATTTTTTTATTGAGAAATTAAAATCATTCAAAGTGCCTAATACTGTAAACCTCACAATTTATATTACAGAATATCCTCGTCACGCCACATCAATTGCTGAAAACATTTCAAAAGAATTTGATAGGATAATAATTGCCGGCGGCGATGGCACACTTAACGAGTTTATTAACGGTTTTGATATAGGTTCTAATGCTTCACTTGGAATTTTACCAATTGGTTCCGGGAATGACTTTGCTCTTTCCTTATATCAAGATAAAGTTGATGTAGATAAATCCCTTATATCTTTTTTGTCTGAGGATACTAAAGTACTTAAAACAGATTTCGGAACAATCAAACTTACAGAAGAAAACGGCAATATAATCTTAAAAAGATTTATTAATAGTCTTGGTATTGGCTTTGATGCAAGAGTTGCTTATCTGAATCAAACGAATAAAATTTTTAACGGTTCTTTATCATATCTAATTTCAATTCTTAGAACATTTGTCACCTTTAATTCTATTAATTTTGATCTTAAAATAGGTGATAAGCAATTAAAAAGAAATGCATTATTCTGCTCAATAGGGAATGGCGAAAGTGTCGGCGCCGGTCTTTATCTTATGCCTGGAGCAGAGATTGATGATGGATATCTTGATCTTTCAATAGTAGATTTGAAATCAAGAATAAAACTACTAAAGTTATTACCTAAAGCTACAAAGAATAAAATTAAAGGTATTCCAGAATTGGAGCAGATTAGATTTAAAAAACTTGAAATTGAATTGGAAACTCCTTATTATTCTCATGTTGACGGCGAGATAGTATCCAGTAAAACAAAACGACTTGAAGTTAATATATTACATAAATCATTAAGTTTTATGATACCGGATTAAAAAAATGTTTATGAAAAAACCATCACATAAAGTCTTTGATTATATACCTCGTCATTATGATCCGTTAAAGGATGAAGAAGAAAGAAGAAAACGTAAATTAAGATTTCAATCGCAAAGCCACTTACGTAGAAAAACAAAGTCACCTTTGATCTGGGTCATTTTAGCAGTAATGATTCTATACTTACTGATAAAGTTTGGAAGAGGGGTATTATAGCAACTTTATCAAATATGAATATAATAAATATTAGTTTACATAATATACATTATGCGACATATTTTAATCATATTTAAAAAAGCCTTCTTTTGTCTTTCTCCCTAGCTTTTTAGCAGCAACCATCTTTTTCAGTAACGGACAAGGTCTGTATTTAGAATCATTAAATCCATCGTAAAGAACATTCATAATATCCAGGCAAACATCAAGACCAATAAAGTCAGCAAGCGTTAACGGACCCATCGGATGCGCCATACCAAGTTTCATTACAGTGTCAATATCTTCTGCACTTGCAACTCCTTCATATAAAGTATAGATAGCTTCATTGATCATCGGCATTAAAATTCTGTTGGATATAAATCCCGGATAATCATGAACTTCAACTGGAGTTTTCTTTAATGCTTCTGATAATTCTTTTATCGTATTGTAAGTTTCATCTGAAGTAGAATATCCACGGATTATCTCAACTAACTTCATTACCGGTACAGGATTCATAAAATGCATGCCAATAAATTTATCAGGTCTAATATCTGCTGACAATTCAGTTATTGAAATTGCCGAAGTATTTGATGCAAAAATAGAATTTTGATCAACTATACTGTGAATCTTTTTCCACAACTCCAATTTAATTGATTTATTTTCAATTATAGCCTCGATAACTAAATCGGACTTGCTGTCTATATTATCAATTCCAGTTATTAGACTGATTCGGTTTAATGCATTTTCCTTATCAGTATCAGTTATGATTTCCTTTTTTACTTGTCTATCTAAATTATTGCTTATCTTATTTTTTGCTTTAGTCAAGATTTCATCATTTATATCAATCAGATCGACTGAAAAACCATTTAAGGCAAATACATGAGCAATTCCATTACCCATAGTACCAGCGCCGACAATTGATACTTTATTAATATTCATAACAACACCAATTTTTTAATTATAATTTTTAACTATCAGTGCAGAACCTTCACCGCCGCCGATACAAAGAGATGCTAAACCATATTCTAAATTATCTCTCTTCATTTGGTGTATGAGTGTGGCAAGGATTCTTGCTCCGCTTGCTCCTATCGGATGACCTAAAGCAATTGCTCCGCCGTTGATATTTACCTTTGCCGGATCAAGTTCAAGCAGTTTGTTTACAGCAAGAGATACGACCGCAAATGCTTCGTTAATTTCGAATAAGTCGATGTCTTTGAGTTCCAAATTAGTTTTTGCAATAGCATTCTTAATTGCATTAGCAGGAGCTAGCGGAAAATCAATCGGTGCTAATGCTGCGGAAGCCTGGGCAACAATTTCAACTAATGGGGTTAAACCTAACTCGAGCGCTTTTTCTTCCGACATAACCAGTAATGCCGCAGCGCCGTCATTTATTTTAGACGCATTTGCAGCAGTTATAACCCCGTCTTTTTCAAATGCCGGTCTTAAGTTCGGAATCTTATCAAACTTAACATTACCAGGTTCTTCGTCTTCTGTTACTGTAAGTTCTTTTCTCTTCTCAATAATTTTGACCGGTACAATCTCATCATCAAAAATATGGTTCTCTTGAGCTTTAATCGTACGGTTGTAAGATTCAATAGCAAAATTATCAAGCTCTTCCCTGCTGAATTCAAAATCTCTTGCACATTTTTCTGCACAACTGCCCATATGGATATTATTGTAAATATCCCATAAACCGTCGTTAACCATTGAGTCAATTACTTTAGCATTGCCCAACCTATATCCATTCCTT
>JAADIB010000456.1 GCA_013151565.1 Chlorobiota bacterium | reverse complement strand
TTATTGGACTTGAAGGATTCAGAAACATAATGAACGATTCCCGTCTTACGCATATTCCCAAAATTCTGGAAACACCTAAAGGGAAAGAACAACTTGAAGATATAGAGAATTTGAAAGTGCTAAGAAGCTTGCTAGAGTGAATGCTAAAAATCTTATTATATGATCTGGTGATTAAACCCAGAATTTTAAAAAGATTAATTTCATTTTATGTAAATTAAATCGGCAGGTCTTCTTCTGTCGGATAGGACTGTTCCTCAACCGGAGGCAGTTCTCCGTGATGGATATCTAAATTTTCGAAACGTGCATATTCCTTGATGAACATTAATTTAGCTTCACCAACCGGACCGTTACGCTGTTTACCGATAATTACTTCAGCTATTCCTTCTGTCGGATCACCGTTAGGAAATTGTGATATTTTATATACTTCCGGTCTGTAAAGGAAAAGAACAACATCGGCATCCTGCTCAATTGCACCGGATTCTCTAAGATGCGAGAGCATCGGTCTTTTATCCGTTGTAGATTCTACCGCTCTGTTCAACTGCGAGAGAGCCAACACGGGCACATTCAATTCTTTTGCAAGAGCTTTTAACGATCTTGATATTACCGATATCTCACGCTCTCTGCTTTCAACTCTTCCGCCGCCTGACATAAGTTGAAGGTAATCGATAATTATCATTCCGATATTTTTTTCTTTTTTTAATCTCCTGGCTTTTGCTCTCATTTCCAGCACTGTAAGTCCGGGAGTATCATCAATATAAATTGGCGCGGAGCCAAGCTTATGAACAGTTCTACTGATTTTAGGTCCTTCCGATGCTCTAAATCTTCCTGTTCTTAAACTTTGAGCATCTATACGAGCTTCAGCTGAGATCAATCTTGTTGCAAGCTGAATTGTTGCCATCTCCAAGCTGAAAATAGCTACGGGAACTTTATCATCGACAGCAGCATTGCGGGCAATCGAAAGGGCAAATGCTGTTTTACCCATCGATGGTCTTGCTGCGATTACAATCAGATCTGATTTTTGAAAACCTCCGAGCAGATCATCTAGTTGATGATAACCGGATGGTACGGAAAAAGCGCCTAATTTCTGTGAATGAATTGCTTCGATCAATTCCAATGCTTCTTTAACGGCTTTACCCATAGAGGTAAACGACTCTTTGGTTCCCTCCTGCGAAATCCCGAACATTTTTGTTTCCGCTTCATCGAGAAGATCGAATACATCTTCCGTGCCTTCGTAAGCCGAAGACGCAACTTCCAATGATGTAGAAATCAGTTTACGCAATATCCATTTTTCAAGAACTATTCTTGCATGATAGTCAACATTTGCAGCAGATGCAATATCTTGAGATAATTTTGTTATATAAGCGACACCACCGGCATCCTCGGCTTTGCCTTCCTTCCTTAGTTCCTCGTAAAGTGTTACCGTATCAACCGGTTCGTTAGACTCATAAAGAGATTGGATCGAATTAAAAAGTATTCTGTGTTTGGGATCGAAAAATGAATCGGTTTTGAGAATTTCAAACACTCTAGGAATAGCGTCGTTATCCAGGAGCATAGCGCCGATCACCTGCCTTTCCACTTCAACCACTGCGGGAGGTTGTTTTGAAACGGATTTTAATTTTTCAAAATCGTAGTTTTCTTTTTCCGATGCCATTTTAACTACCGTTTAATTCATCATAAAGTTTTCTAACTTTCTGCACATCTTCCCACGTTCCCTTTTTCCAATGAGGGTTTCGCAATAAAGCTGCCGGATGGTATGTTACCATCAACTTGATACCATTCAACTCGTGATCTTCACTGCGCATCTTTGTAAGCGAGTCATTATTATTAAGCATAACATTTGATGCGACTTTACCCAGGCATAAAATTATCTTGGGTTTTATTAATTCTATTTGCCGAAATAAATACGGTTTACAAACTTCACGCTCAGACGGAAGAGGATCGCGATTATTCGGAGGGCGACACTTTAAAATGTTCGCTATATAAACTTCTTCCCTCTCAAAATTAATCGCTTTAAGAATATCTGTCAACAGCTTTCCGGCTCTCCCGACAAAGGGAATTCCCTGTTTGTCCTCATCTGCGCCTGGCGCTTCTCCGATCAGCATCAAATCGGCATTTGGATTACCGACACCGAAAACAAATTTATTTCGCGTGGCTCCCAAAGAACATTTTTGGCAATCATGTATATTCTCATACAATTCATCGAGAGTTTTATAGCCCGTTAAATCCGAGTTGAATAAATCCGTAGTTTCGCTCACTATTGCACTTGTTTTTTGTTCTATATTATTAACTGCTCTGTAAACGGTATTGCTGACATTTACAGTTAAATCAGGAACATCAATTTGCTCAAAGAGTTCATCACCGAAAGTTTCTCTTTGTTCAGTTAATGCGGTCTTGAGCAGATGTTTAATTTCCTCATTCATAAATTAAATGAAGCAAAGTTGTTTTATTGGTTAAAAATTTCATCTTTGTCACGATATCTAAATTTCAATTTACCTTCAATCAATTCATGCAAAGCACGAAGATGAGATTTTTCTCTCTTCTCGAATTCTAAGGAAATTCTTTCCTGATCAGGATTTCCTCTCTCTTCAAATTCATCCTCTATTGTAGGAATCATAGTACTTAAAAGTGTATTGAATTCCAATCTGTTTTCGTCATTTATCTGACGCGCTCTTCTGGCAGCAACAACAACCGCTTCATAAGTATTACTGGTGTGTTCTCCCAGTTTCTTCATATTGATTGGTTTTATCGGCATTTAATCCTCCGTGTTTAGTTCTTTATTTAAAATTTCATAAACTTCTTTTTTTGCTCGTTCAAGGTCATCATTAACAACAACATAATCAAAATATTTCTGATACCCTATCTCCATTTCCGCTCTTTGAATTCTTTTCTGTAAATCTTCATCCGATTCCGTTTTTCTGTCACGCAGACGTCTTTTTAATTCCTCAATGCTGGGCGGTCTAATAAATATAGCAACTGCATCGGGATATTCCTTTTTAATTTTCAGTGCACCTTTAACATCAACTTCAAGAACAACGGACTTACCGTTTTTCATTTTTGAGTTAATGAAACTTTTCAGAGTACCATAATAATAACCATAAAAACTTTCCCACTCAACAAACTCATTCTGCTCAATTTTATTTTTGAATTCATCTTCAGTTATAAAAAAGTAATCAACTCCATCCTTTTCAACACCTCTTTTCTCCCTTGTGGTTGCAGATATTGAAAACACCAATTCCGGAAATTTTTTAAGCGCACTTCTAACAATTGTTGTTTTACCCGATCCACTCGGCGCTGAAAAGATGATAATTTTACCCATATTTATTCTATATTCTGAACTTGTTCACGAATCTTTTCCAATTCTTCTTTTATTAGAATTGCTTTATTTGTAATATCAAGGGATACTGATTTATTACTGAGCGTATTGGCTTCTCTGTTCATTTCCTGAACAAGAAAATTCAATTTCTTCCCGGCTTCTTTTCCATTTTCTAATGTATTTAAAAATTGTTTTAGGTGACTATCCAATCGAACCGATTCTTCTGTAATATCGTATTTTTCAGCAAGAAGTGCTAATTCCATATTTAGCCGGTCGTCATAATCACTAATGTTTCCAACAAGATCAGCAGCTCTTTCTTTAAGTTTTGCAAAATATTCTTCAACCGAATCTCTTCCTAGTTTACTGATATCTTCATTCCATTTCACAATATTTTCTATTCTATTTTTAAGATCAGAGACCAGCATTTCACCTTCGGCATATCTCATTTTCAGCATTTCGTCAATTGCTTCAATCAATGCATTTTTTACTAACTCTAATTCAGATTCAGAAAGTTCAGGATCATTATCAGCAAACAGATTGGGATATGAAAGCAAATGAGATAATTGTAATTCTTCATTTATATTTGCTTCATTCTTTATCTTATTCAGAACTTCAACAGCATTTAAAAGATTTTTACTGTCTATTTTAGAAATCCCGTTGCTTATTCCATCCTTTGAGAGATTTATATTTAAACTCACCTTTCCGCGATTGATCTTTTGCTTGATCAAATTCCTCAATTCAATTTCTTTACTCGACAAATCTTTCGGCAGCCGGACTGATATATCCAAGAAACGACTATTCACACTTTTCACTTCCACTTCAAATGTGTAATCGTTCGAACTTCCGCTCGCTTTGCCGTAGCCGGTCATACTTTGGATCATTAAAACCTCAAAAAAAATAGGATTTTAAATATACTTAAAGTTGATAACTTATTACAGTAAATAAATTTAGGTCAAAAAAGAAAATAAATTTAAAATGCTTCACCTATTGCAAAATGTATCTGCAGCGTATCTTTCCAGAACCTTTGTTTCATCACAGGAACTCCGCTTATCGGGTCATAGAGTTTAATACCAAAATCTAACCTGAACGGGATGAAATCGGTATAATATCTAAATCCGAAACCAGTAGATACTGCAATTTGGTCAAATCTGAATGACTTAGCATTTGCCCATGAATTACCCCAGTCCAGAAATAGTGCAGTACCGATATTACCAATCAGTCTGTTCCTCGTTTCAATGGAACCTTCCAGTAAAAATAGACCGCCCGGCGCAGCTTGATCGAGTAATATTGCTTCAAGATCAACCGGAGATATACTCGTAAAATCGAATTTACCAAAAGAGAATTCCGGTACAAGTTCCCGCGATTGCCAGCCTCTTACAGAGTTACTGCCGCCGGCTGTAAACCTCTGATTATATGGAACTGAAGATTCAAGCCCGTCATATACACTAATAATCCCTACTCTTAACTTAATACCAAATGCATTTTTATTTGAATGATAAATTGAAGGGAAAACACTGAAATCAATTTGTGTTTTAAAATATAAGGGACTTTTCAGTTCATCCTTCTTTATTTTGCTAAGTAATAATGGAAGAGCGTTCGCATTACCGATAAGCAAGTTTGTTTTGTATCCGCGTGTCGGAAATGTAAAATCATCTGTTTTATTTGCCCCAAGATTAAATGCCAAAAGCGTATTGTTACTAGAAGTTACTTTTACAATTTTTTCAGCTATGCCAGCCGCAAGAGAATCTTTTTGCTCAGGTGTTAGATCCTGGTTATTACCAAGGTAACTTTTAAAGACATTTTCCAAATAATTTTGCTGATAAAGCACTTTCAGGTTCTCAAAATTCCACGAGGTATTGAAGGAAGTTAGATAAACGAACTCAGGTAACTCGAAATTAAAAGTAAACTTAAGTCCATTAGCTGTTGTATTATATTCATCTCTTCGCTTCTGTAAAGTTGTATAGAGTTCAGTTCTGGTAAGTATATTTTCACCAAACAAAAACGGCTGTTCCAATATTAGTCTTAAATCTGCGTATCCAATTACAGTAGTATTATATACACTTATGTTTTTTAAAAATTCGAAAATGTTTTGTGATGCAATAGACCCGTTCAGAGTTAGTATTCTTGCGCCTCCTAGAAAATTCTTTTTAGAAAATCCTACACTCAACCCTAAGTTGAATCTATTGTCCTCATTATTCATAATTATCTCGGGAGCGATCTCGTACATATTTCCGATTTCCGTTGATATATTTATCGGAACAGTATTGCCAACAGTATCTTCTATTTCATTTTTTACATAAGCTATATTAAAAAGATTTGTTCTGTACAGTCTGCTTTGAGCTAATCTAATATTATATTCACTGTAAATATCTCCTTTATTAAGATCAGCAACTTCTTTTATAAGATCTGTATCCACCTCATCTTTTCCAACACCGCTTTTTTCAACATTTATCTCTGAAAGGTCATATTCTTTTCCATGAGTAAAATATAACTCAGCTTTCACTATGTTTTTCATGGTATCAATATAAATTGTTGTGCTGTCGAATTCAGCGAACATATAACCATTGTTCCTAAGATAATTAGTAACGTTAGAATTTATCCCGGAAATTTTTGTATACGAATAATTCTCAGTCGTATCAACATTGATCATACTTTTAATCATTCCTTTGTGATAACTGCTAATATCATTAAGTCCAAATGCTGTGATCTTATTGATCTTGCTTACTTTTCCTTCTCTTATCTCGAACACAACGTAACACTCATAATCAGCAGAATCGAGAAAGTATGTTGAAGATATTTTTGCGTCAAAGAAACCATTGTTAAAGTAGAATGATTTGAGCTTTAATTCTTCTTCAGGCAGAGCTAGAGAATCAAAATAAACCGCTTCTTCTCCAAGACCGATAAGTCCATTTAAATACTGGGAAATAGAACTAGGTGATTCCCGCAGACTGACCACATCATTCAACTCCGCATCAGAAAAATAGGAGTTCCCTATATATGAAATAGATTCCAACTCATATTGTTTTTCGGATTGTGCAAAAACATTAAGGAAGAGAACCGCGGAAATTATGTTTAGGAGAATAAATTTCATTAATTAAAGTTTCTTGTTTTCTTAATGAATGATCTTCACTTTTGTTCCAATCTTTACATAAGGAAAAATTTCATCAATACTTTCGTCACTGATAGATATTGAGCCGTTTGTCCAATTAAAAACAAACGGAAGATTTTTGAAAATAAGATTATATGTTCCAATACCTTGAATTCCAATATTTGCCCCTAATTTTGTTTTATTTGTAGGGCAACTACTTATCTTATAAGATTCTATAATTTTATCATATTCAAACTTAGAAATATCCTTATTTTTATAAGCCTCGGCTGCATCAAGTTTATTAGGAAAATTCAACTTAAAAAATTTATAATAATCTTCACTTTTCCCGATGGAGCATATATAGTACTCGCCAATCGGAGTTACATAATCTTCAGCCGAACTCTTTATATCTTTCTGGCTTCTACCAAGAGAAACTTTATATGATTTGACAAATGTTGTATCGGCATAGATCATTAAACGTTGAGCCTTTTTATCAACAACCAAATTCATATCTGAAGTCAAGTCCAGCTTTTTCTCTATAAGAATTTTCTCTAAAGGTATTTTGCCAGAATTCTGCAGCATACCGTACAAGATCATACTTATTGAAAAGAGAGTCACACTCCCGATAAAATATATTATGTTCCTAATCAATACGATCTAAAGCTGTGAATATTTACTCAGAAATAATTATAAACTTATAAATATACTAAAGATTAAATTGTTAATAAATGATGGAATTTGACCGGCTAAAAAAAATCCCACTTTTCAATCATAATGATTAAAATTTAGTGGGATAATTATTAATAAATAATTTTATTTTGACATTATCTACCGGATGCTTCAACTACCGCAATTGCAGTCATATTAATTATATCATCAATTGACGCATTACGCTGAAGTACATGTATAGGTTTATTCATTCCCATCAGAATTGGTCCGAATACAGAAGCCGAAGAGAGATTTTCCATAAGTTTATAAGCAATATTGCCTGCAGATAAATTCGGGAATATCAATACATTTGCTCTTCCCTGCAATTTACTGAACTGGAACTCATTCTTCAAAAGATCCGGCTGCAGCGCTGTAGCAACCTGCATTTCACCGTCACAAATTATATCCGGTCGTCTTTCATTTACTATTCTAGCTGCTTCTTTAACTTTAATCGATTCGGGAGTCAGAACACTTCCGAAATCACTGAACGAAAGCATTGCAACTTTAGGTTCAACATCAAATCCTTTTACTGTATCTGCTGCAGAAATTGCTATCTGTGCAAGTTCATCAGCATTCGGCGATATGTTAACAGAAGTATCGGCAAAAAAGTATACCTTTCCGCTTCGTATAACAATATGTAAAGCAGAAACTTTTGTAACGCCTTCTTTTACACCAATACATTCTAAAGCAGGTTTAATTGTTGTAGGATAAAATGCATTAATTCCGCCTATCAATGTATCGGCATCGCCTACTTCCACCATCATTGAGCCGAAATAGTTGGGTCTCTGAATTAACTTCAATGCATAATTAAATGTAACGCCTTTTCTTTTCCTTTTTTTGTGAAGAACTTCTGCATAAAATTCTGCTTTATCAGATTCCTTGCTATCAATTATCTTAAAGTTAATAGCGTCAAAACCCAATTCGTCAATCTTTTTTAGGATCTTTTCTTTTCTTCCTAAAAGAATTGGGGATCCGATTCCTTCAACGGCAACCGTATTCGCTGCTTTGATTATTCTTTCTTCTTCACCTTCAGGATATACAACTCTTTTAGGATTTTCTACTGCCTTGTGCACCATCAGTCTTACGATTTCTTGAGAGAAGCCGAGTCTTTCTTTCAACTGGTCCTCATATTCATTCCAATTTTCAATCTTAGTTCTGGCAACCCCACTTTCAATAGCGGCTTTAGCCACTGCTGGTGCTACTCTCCATAGAACTCTAGGATCAAATGGTTTTGGGATAATATATTCTCTTCCAAACTCAAAATCCTGTCCGCTGTATGCTTTCAGCACCACATCGGGAACATCTTCTTTGGCTAAATCAGCCAATGCATGAACGGCAGCCATTTTCATTTCTTCGGTGATTGCACGTGCTTTAACATCCAATGCCCCTCTAAAGATAAACGGGAAACCTAAAACATTATTAACTTGATTAGGATAATCGCTTCTTCCAGTTGCCATTATCACATCGGGTCTTGCCTCAACAGCATCCGGATAGGTAATTTCAGGATCGGGATTAGCCATAGCAAAAATTATAGGTGTATCGTTCATTCCCTTGACCATTTCTTTTGAAACCAGCCCGCCTTTTGATAAACCAAGGAAAGCATCTGCCCCTTTCATTGCATCTTCAAGCGAATCATATTTTACATCCTGTGCAAAAGCCTGTTTATACTTGTTAATATCTGTTCTGCCTTTGTGAATGTGTCCCTTTGAATCGAACATTGAAATATTTTCTTGCTTAACCCCGGCAGTTACATAAAGATGACTACATGCAATTCCGGCAGCGCCTGCGCCTATAACAACTAATCTCATATCTGCAAGTTTTTTACCGGCAATTTCAGCAGCATTGATCAATGCAGCGCAAGATATAATTGCAGTTCCATGCTGATCATCATGAAATACCGGAATATCCATCGTTTTTTTTAATTCACGCTCAATCTCGAAACATTCAGGCGCTTTTATGTCTTCTAAGTTTATCCCGCCGAAAGTCGGTTCAAGCAATTGCACTGCTCTAATTATTTCCTTTGGATCCTCAGTTTTCAGTTCCAAATCAAAAACATCAATATCTGCGAATCGTTTAAATAAAACTCCCTTGCCTTCCATTACCGGTTTACCGGCTGCAGGACCAATATTTCCTAATCCCAATACTGCAGTTCCGTTTGAAACAACAGCAACAAGATTTCCTTTTGCTGTGTATTCGTAAACGTCATTTTCATTTTTCTCAATTTCTCTGCATGGCTCTGCAACTCCCGGTGTATATGCCAAAGAAAGTTCTCGCGCAGTATAACACGGTTTTGTTGCATTAACTTCAACTTTACCTTTACGTCCCTCACTATGATACCTGAGGGCTTCTTCTCTTGTGATGCTCATTGCTTTATCCTCTAAAATGTAAAATCTATTATTTAAAAATTGTAATTATTTTTGTAGAAACAAAGACAGAATAGTGTAAGAAAGATTTTTTATTGATTTGAAATAAAAAAAGCCGACTTGGTCAGTCGGCTAGTTGAGTTCAATCTTTATATTTCCATGATTTCTTTTTCTTTATGTGTAATCATTTCATCGATAGTTTTAGAGTGATTGTCGGTTACCTTTTGTATATCAGCTTCTGCATCGTGTCTTAAATCTTCCGATAGTTCTTTTTCTTTTTCCCTTTTTTTTAGTTTATCATTTGCCTCGCGTCTAACATTTCTTAATGCTATTTTTGCATCTTCGCCAAATTTTTTAACCAATTTTACCAGATCTTTTCTTCTTTCTTCTGTAAGAGGCGGAATTGGTATTTTGATATTTGTACCATCGTTTATCGGGTTCAAACCAATATTAGCAGAAAGAATCGCTTTATCAATTGCCTCAATCATTGATTTATCCCAAGGTGTAATAGCTAATGTATGGGCATCAAGAACAGTAACATTTCCAACTTGATTTAGAGGAGTAGGGTTTCCATAGTAATCGACTTTTATTCCATCCAATAATGTAGTTGTAGCTTTGCCGGTTCTTACTCTTGTAATTTCCTGCCTGAAAGCTTCGATTGTTTTATCCATCTTATGTTTTGCTTCTTTAATTATTGCATCCATAATAATTTCTCCATTTTCAAATTAAAATTTATGATCTACAATAGTTCCAACATCTTTACCACTTACAAGATCAAGTAAATTATTTTCATTATTCATATTAAAAACAATCAACGGTACACTGTTTTCACGACAAAGAGTAATTGCAGTATGATCCATTACTCGCAGGTTTTGGTGAATTACATCTTGATATGTAATTTCTTTATACTTGACCGCTTTGGAATTCTTTTCAGGATCATCGTCAAAAATACCGTCAACTCTGGTTCCTTTTATGATTGCATCCGCACCGATTTCAATTGCTCTTAGTGCGGCGGCAGTATCGGTACTAAAATAAGGATGCCCCGTACCTGCACCGAAAATTACAACTCTTCCTTTTTCCAAATGGCGAACCGCCCTTCTTCTGATATAAGGTTCGGCAATTTCCTGCATAGTTATCGCTGTCATTAATCGTGTGTACATTCCGGCATTTTCAAATGCGTTCTGGAGGGCAATAGCATTAATTATTGTTGCCAGCATTCCCATCTGATCGCCGGCTACTCTATCAATTCCTTGATCTTCAGCATTTAATCCGCGATAAATATTTCCGCCGCCGATAACTATGCCTACTTCAACGCCAAGGTCATGAATTTTTTTCACTTCGCGGGCAAAAAAGTTTAACATCTCCGGTTCAATACCGGTTTCTTTATCCCCCATAAGGGATTCGCCGCTTAGTTTGAGTAAAATTCGATTGTACTTAAGTTTTGAGTCCATATTATGCCAAATATAATAAAAAAAAAGGTCTTATTAAAAATAAGACCTTTTAAAGAAAATAATTATTTTTTTTCATCGCTTACATGATAACGATGAAAATTGGATAACTTAACATCGGATGAATGCTCTTTATTAAAATCTGCAATAACATCCTTAACGGTTTTACTATTATCCTTAACAAAAGTTTGCTCTGTTAAGCAAATTTCCTGAAAGAATTTATTCAATTTGCCTTCTGCAATTTTTTCAAGAATTTGTTCAGGTTTCCCTTCCTTTCTTGAAATTTCCATGTAAATTTCTTTTTCCTTATCAATAACATCCTGGGCTACATCTTCACGATTTACATAAATCGGTTTCATAGCAGCAGCCTGCATTGCAATATCTGTAAGAGTGCTTGTCAAACTAGCTTGCTCAACACCTTCAACATTATCCGCTTTAATAAGCACCGCTAATTTTGCACCGTGATGAACATAATCAGCAAATAATGAATTATCGGAAGACTCCAATGTGAAACGTGAGATCTCAATCTTTTCACCGATCTTTCCGGTTATATTTGTTAGTTCTTCATTAACCTTTTTACCGTCAACTTCTGTCTCAAGCAGTTCTTCTACATTAGCTGGTTTGTTTGCAACTATTGCATCAAGTACAAAGTTTGCGAAGTTAACAAAGTCATCACTATTAGCAACAAAATCAGTTTCACAATTAACTTCCAAAATAAGTCCGGTTTTACCGTCATCCAATATTTTAGTTAAAACCACTCCTTCTTTTGCTGCTCTGTCAGCTCTCTTAGCAGCGACAGATGCGCCTTTTTTTCTGAGTATTTCAATTGCCTTTTCAAAATCGCCGTCAGCCTCAGTTAAAGCTTTCTTGCAATCCATCATTCCGGCGCCAGTTTTATCACGCAATTCCTTTACTTGGGACGCTGTAATTGCCATAATTATTAATTCCTTATATTTTATTTTTCTTTTATTTCTTCACTTTTATCTTCAGAATCAGACTTTTCTTCCAAAGATGCTTTTTCAGATGTTTCTTCAGCAGCAGATTCTTCTTTAATTTCTGTTTTAGGTTCTTCTTTTACTTCTGCTTTAGGCTCTTCTTTTACCTCTGCTTTAGGTTCTTCTTTTTCAACTACCGCTTCTTGTTTAGAAGTTTTTTCCTCGGTAGAAGCAGCTTCTTCAACTACAGGCGCTTCTTTTGTTTCTTCTACTTTGGCTTCTTTAGATTTAGATTCTTCTTTACTTTCTTCTTTCTCCGGCTTCTTAGTAGTTTTAGTTACTTTTTTACCTGTCTTTGAATCAAATCTAACTCTTCTTACTTTCGGTTTACCTTCTTTTCCGTCTTCAGCGCTTTCTTTCTCTCTTTCTTTTTTAATTCTTTCATCTTCGGCAACTTTTTCCGCTTTTAATTCCTGAGCTTTAGTATTTCCACTCATAACAGCATCTGCCATCACGCCGACGATCAGCTCAATTGATCTTCCCGCATCATCATTTGCAGGGATCACATAATCAATATGATCGGGATCGCAATTCGTATCAACAATTGCAAATACAGGTATGTGTAATCGTTTAGCTTCACTAACAGCAATCGATTCTTTTTTAATATCCACAATAAATAAAGCACCCGGCATTTTATTCATCGTTTCAACACCATCAAGTACTTTTCTTAATTTATCTCGTTCACGTGTGCGAAACAATCTTTCTTTCTTAGTAATTTTATCAAAAGTTCCGTCAGTTTCCATTTTTTCAATAGCCTGCATTCTTTTGATGCTTTTCCTAATTGTAGAATAATTAGTAAGCATTCCGCCAAGCCATCTTTCACTTACCCAGTTACTGTAGCTTCTTTTTGATTCTTTGGCAATAATTGCTTTTGCTTGTTTCTTAGTTCCGACAAAAAGTATAGCATGTCCTTCCGAAACAATTTGTTCAAGTTTGTCAGCGGCTACATCAATAGCTTGCTGTGTTTTTTTGAGATCAATAATGTGGATCCCGTTCTTCTCCATAAAAATATATGGTTTCATCTTAGGGTTCCAGCGGCGTGTCAGGTGACCAAAGTGCGCACCTGTTTCTAAAAGTTGCGTTAATTCAACTCGTGGCATAGCATTACTCCTGTTTTTCTTCTACTTTTATCATCTTTGCCTCAAATCCATTTTAATGTAGGACACAGGGGGCAAATCCAAAAGTATGATTGGTTAAATAATAAATTATCTCTTTGAGAATTGGAATCTTTTTCTAGCTTTCGGCTGTCCGTATTTCTTTCTTTCAACCATTCTAGGATCCCTTGTCAATAAACCTTCAGCCTTCAATGTAGGTCTGAAATCCGGATTTATCTCTATTAAAGCTCTACTAATTCCTAAACGAATTGCTTCCGATTGACCGGTATATCCACCGCCCTTTACATTTGCAAGCACATCATAAGTACCTAATGTTTCAGTGATTGTAAAAGGAAGTACTACATCGTCTCTGTTTGTTTTCAAAGGAAAATATTTTTCAATTTCCTTTTTGTTAACGGTAACATTACCGGAACCAGATCTTAATATAACTCTAGCAACCGCGTTTTTTCTTCTTCCAACAAATATCTTATCAGCCATTCAAATTCCTCTAATTAACACTTAATGCTTCAGGTTGTTGTGCTGCATGTGGATGTTCAGCACCAGCATAAACTTTTAATTTTCTAACTAATTTTCTTCCCAGTCTATTTTTAGGAAGCATACCTTTAACTGCTTTTTCTATTACAGCTTCAGGTTTCTTTTCCATCAATTCGGCAAAAGAGGTTGTTCTTCCGCCACCCGGATAACCGGAATGTCTGAAGTATGTTTTCTGTAATTCTCTTTTACCAGTCATCTTAACTTTATCAGCGTTTATCACAATAACAAAATCGCCGGTATCCATGTTAGGTGTAAAAATTGCTTTGTTTTTACCACGGATAACACTTGCTGCTTTAGTAGCTAATCTACCAAGAACCTGGTCGGTTGCATCGATCACATACCACTTCCTATCGGCATCTTCAGTCTTAATGAATTTTGTTAATTTTTCCTGTTTCAAATCTAATCCTCCAATACGGCATATTTCATTTTACAAAAGAGTACAAAAATAAAGTTATTAATATTTAATGTCAAGAAAATGTGAATTGATTAATTTTCACTTTTTAAATAAAACAGTACTTATAAATTTATAAATAGTAAAATTATTCTTAGAGTTTTAAACCAATTTACCTTAAAATTTGTTTGCTTCTACAATACGAATAAAAATTATGGGCTAAAGCCCAAAGAAAGTTGGGATTTAAGTTTTTAGCTCCGTCTTAAAAGACGGAGTTAATAAATGGGTTTATTTATTAAAATAAGTCCGTCCTTTATGGTGGAGGGAAAAATAAATTAATAAATTTAACCCACTATTATTTTCCCGAGCTATCAAAACAACTCCGAAATTTGTCAACTCGCCGACAAATACTCCCGTTTCTCTTATGAACTATCGGCTGCCTGTCAGTTTTAAGTTCGCTTCTGTCTTAAGTTTTAGTTACAAATTTTCAATAATTAAAATAAAGGAAAACTAAAATGAAAAATCAATTTTCTATTTCAAAAGCAGTTTTAGCAGGAGTTAACGGCACAATAGCAATGACCCTTTTTATGTTCATGGGTAATTTGATGGGTATTCAAATGAATGTACCCGGAATGCTGGCTTCGTTATTCGGCGGTAACCTTGTTATCGGCTGGTAATGCATTTTATGATCGGAACGATCTTAGCAGTTGGCTATGGTTTGTTGTTCTATGATAAAATCAAGATCAGCAAACCCTGGCTGCGCGGCGCGGTTTATGGAATTATCCCCTGGTTGTTGGCTCAGTTATTGGTCATGCCGATGATGACATCAATGAACGGTATGGGATTCTCTGCCGGATTGTTTTCCGGTTCAACTTTAATGGCAGCAGCTAGTTTAATGGCGCATCTTTTATTCGGCGCTGTAGTTGGATTGATTTACAGTCCTGCAAGAAGTGTTGTACCAAATATAAGTCATGGTTAATAGTTATACTATGTAATCAATATGCTGTTCCATTATTTTATGGAACAGCATTGATTCGGAAAATCACAACAAATTTTTATTTATCCCAATCTATGCATTAGAAAAGCATTAATGCATAGACGACTAACTCGCTCTCACAAAGTGATCAATATGTGATAAGCGTTTATAGATTTTACAATTTCACCTTTTGGGTATAAACGCTAAGACCGAGTAAATCGGGGCAAGTCATTATTCTAAATATCTATTGCTTGTTTTATTACTTTTTATCTTAACTCTATTGCATAATGCCGGTTTATATAGATAAGAAAAAACAATTTTGCATTTTTTTTGCTTTATAATTATTAACTAATAAAAAATATTATTATATTTGTACCATGAAAATGAAAAATTTAGACATAACATCCGAAGCAAAGTTTAGAAGCACACTTCACGAGTTAGGTTACTACTATACCTGCATCTGTTAAAGCCCAATTTAACACAAATCGTATATAATCAATTTAAATTTTTATAATTTCCAAAGTAGGAATTACCATGGCTGTTAATAAGAACAATGGTCTATCCGGTTTTTCGGTTGACCTGTTAAAAATCAGAAAAGAATATCAATCATCAAGACCGATAAAATCATCGGCACAATTATTTATTAATGATCTACTTCAATTATTGTTTCCGCATTTTTCAGAAAATGAATATTACAATTCCAATGAAATTGAAAGTAAGATCTATCTTCTGCGCAGAAACCTCAACATGATACTAGTTTCGCTTAACGGTGAATTAAAAGGTAAAGCAGAAAAATATGCGGAAGATTTTTTCGATAAACTTCCCTCAATACATGAAAATTTGTACAAGGATGCTCAGGCAATTTATGAAGGCGATCCGGCTGCTGAAAGTTTGGATGAGGTTATTTTAGCTTATCCCGGATTTTTTGCAATAGCTGTTTACAGAATTGCTCACGAGCTTTACAAACTGAATGTTCCTTTACTGCCTAGAGTTCTTTCCGAGTATGCACATCAAATTACAGGAATCGATATTCATCCCGGAGCACAGATAGGAACATCGTTTTTTATCGATCACGGAACGGGAATAGTGATCGGGGAAACCTCATCAATCGGAAAGAATGTTAAAATATATCAAGGTGTAACACTCGGAGCATTGAGCGTTCAAAAGGGATTGGCAAAGAAAAAGCGGCATCCGACAATTGAAGATAATGTGATAATTTATTCCAATGCCGTTATTCTCGGCGGGGGAACAATTATCGGTAAAGGCAGCACTATAGGAGGTAATGTTTGGCTTACTCGCTCTGTTCCGCCAAGTTCAATTGTACAGCACAGAAGTGAAATAAGCTTTAAAGATGAACAAAATAATCACGAATTAAACTTTATAATTTAAACAAGGAGACACTATGAAAGCGTTAAATATATTAGACACAATCGGCAACACACCTCACATAAGAATAAATAAACTTTTCGCAGATAGTTCGAACGAGGTTTGGATAAAATCGGAAAAATTCAATCCGGGCGGAAGCATCAAGGACAGAATTGCTCTTTCGATGGTTATTGATGCAGAGGAAAAAGGTTTACTGAAACCCGGTATGACAATCGTTGAGCCGACATCGGGTAATACCGGAATCGGGTTGGCGATGGTTGCGGCAGTAAAGGGATATGAAATAATTCTCGTTATGCCGGAATCAATGTCGATTGAGAGAAGAAAATTAATGGCAGCTCACGGAGCAAAATTTGAGCTTACTGCAAAGGAACTGGGCATGAAAGGAGCCATTGAAAAAGCAAAAGAAATGAAAGCTAAAAATGGCAATATTTGGATACCGGAACAGTTTGAGAATCCCTCAAATGTTGATATACATAGAAAAACTACCGCACAGGAAATTATCAACGATTTCCCGGATGGAATTGATTACTTGATAACCGGTGTTGGTACCGGCGGACATATCTCCGGTGTAGCCGAGGTATTGAAACCTAAATTTAGTAAGCTAAAAGTTTTTGCCGTTGAGCCG
Organism: Chlorobiota bacterium; assembly: GCA_013151565.1. GTDB lineage: Bacteria > Bacteroidota > Ignavibacteria > Ignavibacteriales > Melioribacteraceae > SZUA-22. Next base: position 269 of record JAADIB010000456.1, on the reverse strand, counting down.
TCTGAGTCTCCGGTTATATCCGGCGGTGAGCCAGGACCTCATGGAATACAGGGAATCGGCGCAGGATTTATTCCCAAAAACTTAAACGTGGATATCTTGGACGGGTCAATTTCAGTATCCAAGGAAGAAGCATTCCAATTTGTAAAAGCGCTTGCAAAAGAAGAAGGCATCTTAGCAGGAATTTCAACCGGGGCAACTCTTGCGGCAATATCAAAGAAACTTCCGGAAATTGGAGAAAATAAAATTGTCATGGGATTCAACTATGATAC
>JAADIB010000074.1 GCA_013151565.1 Chlorobiota bacterium | reverse complement strand
TTCAAATTCGAAAAATATGCCGTACCAATATTGAAGATCGAAGCGGATTTCAAAGCGCCGATCAGACTGCACGAAACTTTAAATATTGTTATCACGGTTACACAAGTTAAAGATTCAACTTTTGAATTGACAACAAACTTAATTGATGAAAACGATACGATCAGAGCAGTTGTTAAGAGTGTTCATATCTTTGTGAACATAAATGATTTCTCAAAGACCGATATCCCCAATGATATTCTGCAAATATTACTTGCTAATCAAGATTGAGTTTTCTTTTAAGTAATGGAAGATCAATTTTGCCAAGATCAGTTCTGGGAAGTTTTTCCATGAAGAATATTTTCTTCGGAAGTTTATATGATGAGAGATGATCTTTCAGATACTCTTGAATTTCCCGCTCGCTTAACTTTTCGTTATTTTTGATTACAATTGCAGCAACAGGTATTTGTCCCCATTCTTTGTCCGGTAAAGGGAAAACTATTGCTTCATTCACAGCCGGATGAGAGATCAGAACTTTTTCAATTTCTGCCGGATCGATATTCTCGCCACCTGAAATAATCAGATCGGTTCTGCGTGAAACAACAAACAAGTAGCCTTCATCATCAATGTAACCCCAATCTCCGGTTAAATAATATCCATTGTGAATTTTAGTATTCCACAATTCGGGATTTTTCAGATATCCTTTCACAATTGATTTTGATTTTACAGCGATCTCTCCGACTTCAAAAGGTTCAACTTCCTCATATGAATCATTAAGGATTTTTATTTCGACATTCTTAAAAGCTTTGCCACCCGAGGCGGGTTTTTCTCTTAATTTTTCGTCATTTATTCCGCTTATCATTGAGCTTGTTTCCGTTGAGCCGTAAACCTTAACAAACGACCAGCCCAGATTTATAGCTGTAATTACCAGATCGTCATCGCTCGGACCGCCGCCGACAAAGGCTAAACGCAAATTCTTATTCGGTTGAACTTTTTTCTCAATCAATCTTTTCAGCATTGTCGGAACAAGCGAAATCACTGTCGGTTCATACTTCTGAAGTGACTCGGCAATTACGTCGGTTTTAAGTGAGATTGGAATTATCAACGTACCGCCGGATAGTATCGCTCTTGTGATGATGGAAAATCCCCCGATATGGTAAAACGGTAGCGAAGCTAAAAATCTGTCTGCAGAGGTAAAAGAATATTCCGATGTAATTGATAAGTAGCTTTCAAACAAATTGCTGTTTGTTATCTCCACTCCCTTTGGTTTGCCTGACGAACCGGAAGTAAATAGAATAACAGCTGTATCGTTTCCGTTCGTTTCATTCTCATAATTAATTGCGCGGTCGGAATACTCAACAGATGAAAGTTGTGATGGATATTTCGTTAGATAATTTGAGTATCTTTTGCTTTTCAACAGCACTGAGCACTCGGCAAAATCAATTTGTCGGCTAAGTTCATCTTCTGTTAATCTGATATTCAGCAATACAGGCACGGCGTTCAGTCGCCATAAGGCATAGACTGTAATCACAAACTCAAATGAATTTTCGCTGATAATTGCAATTCTATTTTTCGGCATAACACCGTCACTTAAATATTTTGCTGCAGTGTTATTGATAAGCCTTGTCATTTCCGGGTAATCAATATTTTTACTTTCCGTAATGATTGCCGGAATATTTGCTTTATCTATGTCGCCTAAAATACTATTCATAATTATTCAACAAAGTTAAATTTTGGCGGATATGATCTTTTATCAAATCTTATCTTTCCGTTTACTATCGGATAAGCATCTTCTGCAATATCATTGCTAAAGTAAGAACCAACAGCCAAGCCATGTGCCGAATTATTTTGAACAAGCGATGCAAGAAAAACCAAAGCTGATCTGCCGATTGATGACTCAAACGCAGATGATATAATAACGTTACGATTTGCCCCTTCGATCAAATTTATCAGATCAATCGTTTCCGTGATGCTGCCCATGAGACTGGGTTTTAACACGAAGTATTGAACATCGGATTCCGCTAACATTCTTTTTACATCATCTGAGTTTCTAATTGTTTCATCAGCAGCAATTGGAATTTTACTGACCTTAGAAAGTTCTTTAAGTTCATCAAAACTCTTTACCGGCTGCTCAAGATATTCAACATTGATATTCTCTAGGTGCTCAACTGCATACAGCGTTTTATCAACATCCCATCTACCATTTGCATCCAAACGATATTTAATATCACTGCTGAAGTTTTGAGATATTGATTTTATAATATTTATATCATCCTCTATTTTCTCACGCCCTACTTTTATTTTTATCGTTTTGAAACCAACTGCCGTTAATTCTTCCGCTTTGTTCATTGCTTCGCTTTTCGGCATCATTCCGATAATTCCATTCACCAAAACAGTTGAGTTGATATTCCAGTCAGGATTAAATCCATCTCTTAAAATAAAAATTGAATAGAGCGCTTGGGAAATCCCGAATTGAACGGAAGGATACTTTTCTAACGATTGAAAAACATCACTATCTAATTCTGAATCAATCAATTCAATCTTTCTTTTAATTCTCTGATAATTGGAATTACACTTTTAAAAGTTTCTTCGCTTGAGCCGGGAAGAGGAGATATCTCGCCATAGCCTATATTGCCGATCTCATCTGTGATTTTTAGTATAAATCCTTGCCGGTTGGAAATTTCGACAATCGAATTTTTAAACGGTTTCTTCAATTTAATCTCAAACGGAACACTTTCAAATTTCCGCATTATCATAACAGAAATCCTATTGAAAACAGAATTGAAAATATCACGGAAAGTTTAGCTGTTAACTCGAGAGTTTTGTTAAGCGCTTCACCTTGTAAACTTATAAGCATCTTAAACAATTTAATCCCCAATGGTAAAGTTATAAGCGGCAATAGAACAGCCCAGCTGATCTCATACTTGATAAAAATAAAAACCGGAACTGCGTAAGCAACGAGTAATTGTATCAGATATTGCATACGTGAAAATTGTTTCCCGAATTTTACAGCAAGAGTATTCTTGTTGTTTTTCCTATCCTCATCAATATCCCTATAATTATTCACAACAAGAATATTCGTGATAAGTGTTCCTGCCGGAATAGACGCTACAAATATTAACTCGCTTAGCTGAAGCGCCTGCA
>JAADIB010000162.1 GCA_013151565.1 Chlorobiota bacterium | reverse complement strand
TTAACTGCGGTAATAACGGCGGACAGGAAGTCTATCACCTTCACCTCCATCTGCTCGGCGGAAGAAGAATGCAATGGCCTCCGGGATAGTGGTTAACTGAGTATATTAGCCTTATCACTAATATCAGTACGGTAAACCATACCTTCAAAATGAATATTTTTTAATGCTTTGTATGCAAGTTCTTTTGCTTCTTTGATATCTGAGCTATTAACTATTGAGGAAACGGCTAATACTCTGCCGCCGTTTGTGAGGATTTTGTTTCCAACTAATTTTGTACCGGCATGAAATGCCACTACTCCGTTCGGCATGTTATTGAGTCCGGTTATCTCGAAGCCTTTTTTATAACTTCCCGGGTAGCCATCCGATGCAGCAACAATACAAACTGATGTCTTGCCGTTATAAGAGACCGCTTCTTTATTGATTTTACCTTTACTTGCTGAATATAATAATTCCAAAAGATCACCATCAATTATCGGAAGTACAACTTGAGTTTCAGGATCACCAAATCTGCAGTTGAATTCAACTACTTTTGGTTTTCCGTCTTTTATCATCAACCCGGCATAAAGACAACCGCTGTATTCTCTCCCTTCATTCTTCATTGCTTTAATCGTAGGAATTATTACTTCTTCTTCAATTCGTTTTAATACTTCATCAGTTACTAATGGAGTCGGAGCATATGCTCCCATTCCGCCTGTATTTGGACCTTTGTCCCCGTCAAAACGACGTTTATGATCCTGTGCCGGAGGTAATAGGACATAATCTTCGCCATCGGTTATTGCAAATACCGATGCTTCTTGTCCCTCTAGAAACTCCTCTATCACTAAAACATCACTTGATTCACCGAAGAGATTATCCTTAAAGCATTGATCGACATAATTTTTCGCTTCGTTCATATCATTACAGATTGCAACACCTTTACCGGCAGCTAAACCTGATGCTTTAATTACCGTAGGATAACTTATGTTTTCCAAATATGATATGCATTCTAAATAATCCTTTTTCTCGTATGTTTTATATTCAGCAGTTGGAATGTTGTACTTCTTCATCAGATCTTTTGAAAATGATTTATCCCCTTCTATCATTGCAGCATTTTTATTCGGTCCAAAAACATTGATATTGTTTTCTCTTAATACATCTGCTAAACCATCTACTAAAGGTATTTCCGGACCTACAATAACTAAGTCAATATCATGCTCCCGACAAAAATCAACAACAGATTCTTTATTATTGGTATCCAATGATAAATTTTCGCCAAGGACAGAAGTTCCGGCATTTCCCGGAACAATAAACAGTTTATCCAATTTATCACTTTGTTTGATTTTATAAGCTAGGGCGTGCTCCCTACCGCCTGAACCAATTAGCGCTACATTCATTATGATATTTCCTTAAGATGAAATTGAAATTCCTTAACTAATCGATGTGTTAAATGTTTTCTATCATGCTCCATCACAAACTCCTCGTTTGGAGTCGGTAATGCATTCCTCTGAAAAAGATTATAAACCTTAATAAATACCTTTTTGATCTCCTTAATATCATCCGGTTTAGTTATAAATGAAGCGTCATAATTCTTAACCGCAACTTTAGATGCTCCCTCCGGCACACAAGCTATTATTGGTTTTCTTGTACCGAAATACTCAAACAATTTACCAGCTGTAACCATATCCATACTTTTCCCTTCGCCGAGCATAAGCCATAAAACATCCATAGAAACCAAATATCTGATCGCTTCGTTATGATCTAAATACCCGTGATCTATGACAGATTCAAAAAGCTTTAATTTTTTAACCAATTTCTTATTCTCTTTTCTAAAATGCCCGATAAAATGCAGCTCAATATTTTCAGTAATGTCAGGCCTCTCTTCAGATAATTCTTTGAACGCTTTTAGAAAATATTTCGGAGTAATGTTCTCATAAAAAATACCAGAATATAAAATCCGAAGCTTCTTTTCCTTGAAAACAATTGGCTGAACATTTTCAAAATCCTTCGGATCAAAACCATGAGGAATTATTTCAATATCTCCGAAAGATAAAAAACGGTAATTTCTCAATAATTTTTCTTTAATTCTTCTGTTAACTACAATTACTTTATCTGCATATCTGAGCGATGCATACTCCAATCTTTTATTTTTCCATCTGTGGTATGGTGTTGGATAAAAGGCAAAGTGATTATCAATCCATGAGTCTCTGTAATCAACTATCAAAGGCAGATCAAATTCCTTTTTCAATTTTATTGCTACCTGAAATTGAGAGAATGGCGGAACAGAGACAAAGATCATATCAAATTCATCTTCTGCTAATATTTTTCTTGCAACTTTGCATGCTTTTTTCGACCAGAACTTTTTATTATCGGGGATAAAAACCGTTTTGCTTACCCTCCCGAAAAACTTTCTGATTGATTCTCTCGGCATTTTAACCGTACCGCGTTTAGCAAGTAACGAGTTAGGATCTTTACCGCCGGTTCTGATAATTTTGATCTCAGCTTTTTCAGCTTCGGTCATTAGAGATTTATCATGTGCGTAATAAGAATAAGCAGTTTTATCCGTGGATATTACCGTAGGTTCCCAGCCGAATTGTTTCATATACTTTGTGAATTTCAGCACACGCTGAACTCCGCTCAATCCCATCGGCGGGTAATAATATGCAATAACCAAAACTTTAAACATATCTTATCTGATTATTTTGATTGATAATTAGGTGATTCCTTTGTGATAATAATATCATGCGGATGGCTTTCCCTCAATCCCGCACCGGATATTTTCACGAACTTTGTTTTTGTTTTGAATTCTTCAATTGTTCGTGAACCGCAATAACCCATTGACGCACGCAGTCCGCCTATGAATTGATAGATCGTATCTGCCAGCGGTCCTTTGTAAGGGACTCTTCCTTCAACGCCCTCAGGCACTAACTTTTTAATATCATCTTCCGCATCCTGGAAGTACCTATCTTTACTTCCTTCCTTCATCGCACTGATAGAACCCATGCCTCTATACACTTTGAAACTTCGTCCTTCATATAAAACCTTTTCGCCCGGAGTTTCATCAACACCGGCAAGCATTCCGCCAATCATTACGGTATCGGCGCCGGCAGCGATAGCCTTAGGCACATCTCCGGTCTGTTTCACTCCTCCGTCAGCAATTATCGGAATTCCGGTATCTTTTATTGCATTATAAACTTCCATCA
>JAADIB010000369.1 GCA_013151565.1 Chlorobiota bacterium | reverse complement strand
TAGCATCGGAACAAGCGGGTTATATTACCGGGCAGACAATTGCCGTTGACGGTGGTGTAATAAAATCGACTTATTGAATACTTGTCTATTTAATCAGAAACTTCCAAGGTTTTCAAAACCTTGGAGGTTTGAAGTATTTGTTATAACCGCTTGATGTCATTCTGGCAATTCGCCGTGGCGAATTTAGCCTGCCTTTGTCGGCAGACAGGCCGGAATCTTATTAAGAGCGGGAGATTGCCGTTAGAAACATGTGGGAATGACAGAAATTTTGGAATTATAAACAAATGAAACATTTATAACGCTTCGAGATACACAAAGAGATGATTATAAAAAACCTTCGAGGTTTTACGGCTTATTCAATTTAACGTTGCTCATTTAATTCGTTGATTTCGCCAACTTATTTTCTTTAAAAACCTCGAAGGTTTGGTTAAACAAAAATATAAACAAATGAAAATTCTAATCAAAAATATTACCGTTTTATTGTTGATGTTTTATTCTGTAGCCTCAGCGCAGGATAATCACTACTGGAATCTCTTTACCGGAAATGAATCCGCCGTATTGGGAGGAATTGTTCTGGACGGTGTGAAACGATTATTCTACTTCATATTTTAATCCGGGTAATATTGCTTTTCTAAAAAGCTCCGGACTTGGTGTTACCGGGAACGTGTATGCTTATCTTAATTATAACCACGAGAATGCTGCCGGTGAAGGAAATGATTTTACAAAAAAGAAATTCTCGTTTCTGCCGAACATGGGAGCCGGAGCCGCCCCTTTCAATAAAGAGGATAACAGTAGGATCGGGTATCTTTTTTTCGAAAGACAAAGTGCAGCTTTAACAATGAACAGCAGAGTGGAAAAACTTTATGATGTGATCCCGACAAGGTCTTTTAATCTGAATGATCAAACCGTTGAATATTACAAAGGAGATGAAAGATATATCGGAGAAATAAATACCGATCATCAAATGACAGAATATTGGGCGGGAATAAGTTACGGTAAAAAGTTCTCTGATAATTTCGGGATCGGGTTTACACTTTTCGGCTCAATAAGAGATCAGATCAAAAGGTATGACCTGAATATTTTTGCTGTCGATATCGAAAATTCTCTTTCGGCAACAACTGATTGGAACTATATGATGGATTACCTTGATTTTAGGATACTCGGAAAATTAGGATTGGTTTATAAGTCCGAATCTTTCAACCTTGGACTAACGCTGACCACACCCAGTATACATCTTTACGGTACGGGAGTCATTGGCGGAAGAGTAACTTCAACCGGAGTTTATATAGGAAAAATACCGAATACGAATCTTTCCCGTCCATTTGATTATGTCGCTTCAAAACGAGAGTCGGATGTTGCCACAAACTATATTTCTCCGCTCTCAATAGGCATCGGACTAAAAAAAGATATTGGATCATGGAGGATAAGACTTGCGGTGGAGTGGTTCAATAAAATACCGGAACATACATTGATACAGGCGGAGGATCCCTACTTTACAATAACAGATCCTACAGATGATTCTTCACGGGTGGTTGCTGAGATCCCATTATTGAAAATTCAACAAAAAGGTAAGAGTATTATAAATTATGGTGTTGCTCTACAGAAAACATTTTCAGAAGAGTTTGTAGCATATCTGAGTTTCAGAACCGATTTTTCTAATTTTGAGAAATCCAATGAAAATAGTTTTACAGTTGGTGAAACAGATGATTGGGATATTTACAGATTCACGACCGGCGGGACTTATCAGTTTTCCAGAACGATAATTGGATTGGGCTTCCAGTACAGCTTTTCCCGTGATCGAAATAAAATTTCACTGTCGAACTTAAATCCAAAACAAATAACTGAAAACGATCTATTCCTGTTGAACACAACTCCGACAAATTCAAGTATTGTTTTCAATGAGTATAAATTGATACTTGCGTTCACATACTTATTCGATTCAGAATTATAGAGTGTAAAGATGATTAAAGAAACCGAACTAACAATATATCCCAACAAGTTGAATGACAACGCTATTTACAGAATTTTAGCTGCAAAGAAACTCAATGTAAGTGAGAAAGAGATCAAAGCCGTTAGAGTTATTCGAAGATCGGTTGATGCGCGGAGCAGGCGACCGGTCTATAAAGTTAAAGTGTTGGTCTATATAAATGAAGAGCCGAAGGAGTTAAAGGACAAAGTTCAATTCAAACATGTCCGGGCGGATAAAAAGATCATAATTGTAGGAAGCGGACCGGCGGGATTGTTTGCCGCTCTGAGACTGCTTGAACTCGGCATCAAGCCAATTATACTTGAACGAGGGAAAGATGTCCGAGAGAGAAGAAAAGACCTGAAACTTATCCAACAGGATGGAATTGTCAATTCAAATTCAAATTACTGTTTCGGTGAAGGCGGCGCCGGTACATACAGCGACGGCAAACTTTACACACGCTCCACAAAGCGGGGAGATGTAAAACGAATACTTAATCTATTGGTTCAGCATGGAGCGCAGAAGGAAATATTGATTGATGCACATCCGCACATCGGCTCAAATGTTCTGCCTAAAGTGATCGAGAATATGCGGAACACAATTTTTGAATTTGGCGGTGAGATAATTTTTAATGCTAAAGTTACAGATTTAATAATTGCCGATTCAAAAATAAAAGGTGTTATAGTTAATGACGGCAATGAGTATATAGGCGATGCTGTAATTTTAGCTACAGGACATTCCGCCCGTGATATTTATTACATGCTGGATAAGCACAGCATAAAACTGGAAGCCAAACCGTTTGCAGTGGGAGTGAGAATTGAACATCCGCAGAAGCTGATAGATTCCATCCAGTATCACTCAAGTGAACGACCGGAAAACATTCCAGCAGCAACATACAGTTTAACATGTAATATCGATAACCGCGGAGTTTATTCATTCTGCATGTGTCCCGGCGGAATAATAATTCCAGCATCAACTGATTCAGATGAACTTGTGCTGAACGGAATGTCAATATCACGGCGCGATTCCCCATTTGCTAACTCCGGTCTGGTTGTTACGGTAACAGAAAAAGATTGGAAAGAATATAAAGCGCACGGTGTATTTGCCGGACTGGAATACCAGAAACAAATCGAACAAATAGCATACGAAGCGGGAGGCGGAGGTCAAACAGCGCCTGCGCAACGGATCACAGATTTTGTTATCAAGAAAACTTCACAAAGTCTGCCTGAGACTTCATACATTC
>JAADIB010000288.1 GCA_013151565.1 Chlorobiota bacterium | reverse complement strand
GTTCCAGCGTATAAATTCTGAAATATGAACAGTAATACAAGTAATGTAGTGAGTATCTGTTTCATTGTTTTGTTTCTTATCTAATTCTAATATTTTTAAAACTATTTAAGTAAAATCATTTTCATCGTTTTAACAAAACTGCCACTCTGCAAACGGTAGAAATAAACACCGGTTGTTAAATGGCTTGCATCAAAAGTAACGTTATAATTACCTGGTTTTTGTTTTTTATTTACAAGTGTTGCAACTTCACGTCCGAGAATATCATAAATAACCAAACGTACGGACGAGGCATGCCTTGTCCCTACAGCAGGGATAGAGTATTTAATTGTTGTACTCGGATTGAACGGATTTGGATAATTTTGAGATAAAATATACGTTAAATTTTGATGAGGGATATATTCATCAATAAATGTACTCGTTTCAGTTTTTAGTATAATTCCACCATTGCCAACAATCCACCCAGTATTTGAATCTATGAAGTATACCGAATTTAACTTACTGCTTGTTCCACTTATTTGCGATACCCAAGTTGTTCCTCCATCCGTTGTGTTTAATATTGTTCCACGATAATAATAATTTTCCCCTACTATCCATCCATTATTCACATCTGTAAAATAAACTGAGTTTAGTCTGTTACTTGTCTTTTCTGTTTGCTCAACCCAATTCTTTCCTCCGTCAACAGTCTTTAATATAATTCCTTCATCGATATTCCATTTATCTCCAACTGCCCAACCATTGTTCAAATCAGCAAAATGTACCGATCTCAAGCTGATATATTTTGAGGTATTTTGTTGAATCCAGCTTTGACCTCCATTAGTTGTTCTTAATATAATTCCAGATTCATTTTCATGATCGAGACCAACAATCCAACCATGGTTTTCGTCTTTAAAAAATATTGATCTAAGATTAGCATTAGAATCGAAACTTTGTTCTATCCAGTTTTCACCACCATCGTGAGTCTTTAAGAATGTTCCATAATCTCCTATAGCCCATCCATTTAGGCTATCGACAAAAAAAACAGAAAGAAGTGAGTGAATAACTCCAATGTCTTTATATATCCAATTTTCACCACCATCTGTCGTTTTCACATAGGCCCCATAATAACCCACAGCCCATCCTATATTTTCATCTATAAAGAATATTGATGTATAAAACTCATCACTTTTAGTAGTTTGTAGTTGCCAGTTTTCACCACCATCAATGGTTCTCATTATTCCATTACCAGCAACCCATCCTAAAAATGAATTAAGAAAAAATCCAGAATCCAGATTAATTACTTCCCCTCTTGATTGTTTCGTCCAACTCATACCTGAGTCCAACGTATTTACTATCGTACCATATTGGCCTACTATCCAGGCAGTTTTATTATCTGCAAAACTTACAGAATGAAGGTTATTGATTGTATTACTTGAACTTGTTAACCAAGTATTCCCACCATTATTTGTAACGAGGATAGTACCTTTACCACCTATAGCCAAACCGATATCTTTGTTTTCAAAATAAATGGAGAGTAGTGTAGAATTTCTTTCAGTATATTGATTTACCCAAGTTACTCCTCCATCATTTGTACTCAGAATTTCACAACTATCAATGGAGCCAAATGAATTGCCCTTATAACCTACAATCCAACCAATATCTTTTGTTATAAAATAAACATCTTTAAGAAGATAAGCGCTCTCACTTCCTTGTACTGTCCAATTCACGCCACCATCATCGGTTCTCAGAACTGTACCATAATCACCTACAATCCAACCTGTAGATTCATCAGAGAAATGAATTGAGTTAAGTTTCCAATCAGATTTATTTTCCTGAAGTTTCCAATTGAGACCACTATCAAATGTGTGGTATATTGCCCCTTTACTTCCTACAATCCAACCATTATTAGTATCTTGAAAATAAATTGATGTCAGTAAAAGGTTTGTATCTAAATCATAATTATTCCAATTTTCACCAGAATCAGTTGTATTAAGCAGAATGGACTTATTATTTAAATGGTTATAGCCCACCGCCCAGCCAATAGTTGAGTCAATAAAAGTAATAGAGTTCAAACATCCATCAAAATTTTCAACCTCCCAAGTTACTCCTCCATCTGATGTATTGATGATTTTATTGCAACCAACTGCAATAACTCTATTAAGACTAAAAACATAAACATCGTTTAAATCTTCTCCTTGTGGAATCGGATTTTGCCAAAACCATTTTTGTTGAGCTTCAATTACTTGTATATTTAATAATGTTAAAAGGGAAACAAGTGTTATTAATAATACTCTTTTCATAATATCTACTCCAGCATATATCATATTAAATTTATATAGTAGTTTGCAAACTTTACGAGAAAACTCACAAAGAAAAGCCTATATACTTTTATTTAGTTATTTTATTTCAAAAAAATCATTTTTTTGCTAAACACTATTTCTTTCTTTACTTCAAGCGACGTTACTTCTAATCTATAAAAGTATACCCCACTTGAAAAATTATCAGCATCCCAATTGATGCTGTAACTGCCAGCATTTTGCTGTTTTTTTATTAGTTCAGCTACTTTGCGACCAAGAACATCATAAACACATCATAAACAGAGAGAGAAACTTTTCCGCTGTTAGCAAGATCATATTGAATTGTCGTACTCGGGTTAAATGGATTTGGATGATTTTGATAAAGCTGAAATATTTTAGGCAAATTTGAGTTAGAAGAGCCGACAGAAGTGACAGTATCTGATACAATTATATCAGAAAATTCAACTTTCATCAAAGATGTCGTTGAACCGCTTGAAGCAGCAAGTCCGATCAACACATCCGAGTCCATTTCAACTGTAACTTGTTTTAGCGGCGCTCCCCAATCAACTCCGTCCTCAGAAGTATAAGTAAATAATTCATTACCGATCCTGGCAACTTTTAACCACTTCGGCAGCGATGAACCAACTTGACTGTGCAGCGCGGCTAGGACACTATTACTGCCCGGCTCACGCCACTTTGTATAAACTCCTAATCTTGTTGATAACATGATAGAACCAAAACTTG
>JAADIB010000078.1 GCA_013151565.1 Chlorobiota bacterium | reverse complement strand
GTCCCGACTGCGGGAGCAGTTGCAAACGCATTTGCACAATATGATGGAACAAGATATTATAAATTGCCGATAAAGAATAGAGAACAAGGAAATTTATAGTGGAAAAGGAAATACTAAAAACTGATTTTCAGAAAATCACTTCTCTTATTGCAAAAGCGCGAAACAATGCACTTAAAACCGTTAATAAAGAATTGATAAATCTTTATTGGGAAATTGGCAAATATATAAGTGAAAAAGTTAATTCTGAAAATTGGGGAAAATCTGTAGTAGAGGATCTCTCGCTTTTTATTAAAAAAGAGCATCCCAATATTAAAGGTTTTAATAGTAGAAATATATGGAGAATGAAACAGTTTTTTGAAACTTATAATCAAAACGAAAAACTGTCCACACTGTGGACAGAAATTAGCTGGTCTCATAATAGATTGATTCTTTCAAAAACAAAATCGATTGAAGAAAAAGAATTTTATCTTCTAATGGCAAAAAACGAAAAACTTTCCGTTAGAGAATTGGAGCGACAAATAAACTCCGGTGTGTTTGAAAGAACAATGCTCGCAAATAAGAAACTCTCAACAGTGGTGAAAGAAATTCATCCAATCACTCAAAATATTTTCAAAGATACTTACGTTTTCGAATTTCTTGATTTACCGAAGGAACATAACGAAAATGATTTACAAAAAGCTCTTATCAATAATCTTAAAAGTTTTCTTCTTGAACTTGGTAAAGGATTTACTTTTATCGGTCAAGAATACCGTGTGCAAGTTGGGATGCATGATTATTATATAGACCTACTTTTGTTTAATAGAACAATGCAATGTCTAGTTGCAGTTGAGTTAAAAACAGTTGAGTTTGAGCCGGAGTTTCTTGGTAAAATGAATTTTTATCTTGAAGCATTGGACAGCGACCTTAAACTGCCGAATGAAAATCCAAGTGTAGGAATTTTACTATGTAAAGGTAAGGATACTGAAGTAGTTGAATATGCACTCAGAAGAAACTTGTCTCCTGCTTTAATTGCAGATTATGAAACAAAGTTGATAGATAAAGATATATTAAAAACTAAATTACGCGAACTTTATTATATACTAGAAAAAAATATTGATGATTAATTTAATTCTATTGAAATGAATCTTCTTTAACTTAGACATTATCTTTTACTAGTTATACTGAGTAAATTTGCTCAGTATATTGAGTAATTTTACTTAATAGTTAAAATAGGTTTAGTATTCAAAGGATTATTTCCATAAAAATAAAACTTGGATAAAACAAATGAAAGATATCAGTAAATTAAAATCTCTACCGGAACACGGCTCATGTTTCGTATGCGGCACACAAAATCCTAAAAGCATTGGTGTAAAATGGTATTACGATGATAATGATGAAATATTTGGTGAAGTTGTTCTAACAAAAGAACAGCAAGGTCCGCCTAATTATGCACACGGCGGAGCATCGGCTGCATTGTTGGATGAAGCTATGGGGTTTGCAGCGTGGGTAGCCGGCTATCAGATAGTTTCCGTTAATTTAAACATAAATTTTATGAAACCGGTCCCGCTTGGTGTAAAAATTCAAGTACACGGGAAGATAGTAAAAAAAGACGGAAAGAAAATTTTTGCAAAGGGAGAAATAATTTTTGAGAACGATGAAGTTGCTGTAGAAGGAAGCGCAATATTAATTGAACCGAGTGGATTTTTTGATAAGAAAGTTCGAGAGTTTTATGAAGCTGCTTCGAAAAAGAAAAACATGGATAAATAGTAAATGTAATGGAGAAGATATTAATAACTGGTGGAAGCGGTTTAATAGGCAAAAACTTATCAAGTTATTTGTCTTCTCAGAACTATGAAGTTCGTCTCCTTTCACGTAAAAAGGATTTGAACAATAGCAGTGTATATTTCTGGGATTTGGAATCCGGATATATAGATGAAGAAGCGCTTGCCGGGATTGATCATATTATTCATCTCGCGGGGGCTGGAATTGCAGAAAAGCGCTGGACAGCAAAGCGGAAAAATGAAATAATTGAAAGCAGGGTAAAAAGCGCCGAATTACTTTTTAGCGAAGTAAATAAAATGTATATTAAACCCAAAACATTTATATCGGCTTCTGCAGTAGGTTATTACGGTGCTGTAACAACCGAAAAAGTTTTTACAGAGACCGATAATCCAGAAAATGATTTTCAAGGTAAAGTTTGCCAACAATGGGAATCTTCATCACAGAAATTTAGTGAATTAGGAATCAGAAATGTTCAGCTTAGGTTTGGGGTTGTGCTCTCAGCCAAAGGCGGGGCGCTGCCTAGAATGATGCTGCCGATAAAATTATGGATCGGCTCTGCTTTAGGAACTGGAAATCAATTTGTCCCTTGGGTACATATTGATGATGTAGCGAGAATTATCGAAAAAGCAATTTTAGATGAAGACATATCAGGCCCATATAATGTAGTGGCGCCAGAATATAAAACCAACAAAGAATTAGTAGAGGCAATTGCCTGGAAAATGGGAAAGCCTTTGTTTATGCCTAATGTTCCGAGGTTTTTGCTAAAACTCATTCTAGGTGAAATGTCGCAATTAGTGGGAAGCAGAATCTCGAGTAAAAAAATACTGGATTCCGCTTATACTTTTAGCTATCCAATTTTAGACAAAGCTTTATCAGATTTACTATCAGATGATAATTAGCATTATCAAAGGTTGGGAAATTAACTATTGATTAAATTTCCTATATCTTTCAGACCATTTCCTGTAATAAGTAATAGCACAGATTTACCGGCAAGAAAATCTTCGCCTCTCATTTTATTGAAAGCTGCGTAAGTTGCTGCGCTTGATGGTTCACACAGAATCCCGGTTTCACGGATAAATTCCTTTTGTGCTTGGAGAATGTCTGCATCCGAAACTGCAATTGCTTTTCCCGCACTTTTGGTTATAGCTTCAGCAGCCATATAAAGATTTCTTGGTGCGCCTGCTGAGATGCTGTCGGCAATTGTATCAGCCGGTTGATATTCAAATTTGCCTTGTTCTAAATATCTTACAATTGCATCACTCTTTTTCGACTGCACTCCGATTAACTGCGGAAGCTTTTCTATCCAGCCGAGTTTGAGTAACTCTGTAAAACCTTTATAAATTCCGGAGATGATCACTCCATCGCCAGCGGGAATGAAAATCATATCAGGAATATTACCTTTTGTCTGAATGAAAATATCGAATGCAGCAGACTTTTTTCCTTCAATAGTAAGCGGGTTATAAGCTGTGTTTCTGTTATACCAGTTGTTTTTTGACGAGACTTCAAGACAAGTATCAAACGCCAAGTCATAATCTCCATCGACTACTACAAGGTCGGCTCCGTATGCTTCAATCTGTATTCGTTTAGCTT
>JAADIB010000285.1 GCA_013151565.1 Chlorobiota bacterium | reverse complement strand
TCAGCATTGTATGCTTCTTCCAGAACTTCTGTGATCTCAAAAATATCCTGCCCATCGGTTATGGTTTTTATAAATCTTTCGTAACCAGCAAGTATTCTGAGTAGCGTAGTTTTAGGGATGTGCTGTCCTCCTGTTGCAGCAGCAACCTTATTATTCAAGATCACAATTTTTATCGGGAGTTCTCTTATCACAGCATCAAGGAGTCCAATATGACCGGCAGCAATAAAACTAAAGTCGCCTGTTATTGCCCACGCACTTCTTTTGCCTGCAAGGAACGCACCTATCGCAAGCGGAATTGATCCGCCGATATAAGTGACCATATCAATTAAATCATAGGGAGGAAAAGCATAAACGCTCGATGAACCTGTATCGCCGGTGACAATATCGGCATCAAAGTTTTTGAATACATCAAAGAACGGCTGATATGTTACCGCAGAAGTTTTTGTGCTTAACGGCAGATCACCCGGCACATTTGGCAGCACAGGTTTAGGAATAGAAGAATAATCTTCCTGAATTTTTCTTTTTGTATATACTTGGAATTGATAGTCGGCAATTAACGGATGGACTACATGTTTTAAAATATCCCTTTGATAAAAGAAACTCTTAACAAAACTCTGCTGTTCAAACTCGATAACTTTTTCAATATCATCCGAATCCACAAGCAGTACATACGGGAAGTGAGTCTTTTCCGATTCTTGATAAGCATTTAAAAGATCATCATAAATATTTTCCGATTCAGCTTTAATGTATGGAAAAACCAAACCTCTAAGCAATTTTTCGATCTCCATTATACTATCGGAATGTTTACCGGTTTTATCATCGAATATGATAGTCACGAACCCCGCAGTAACACTGGTGAATAAAGAATCCACAACACTGTTTGCCGCTTTGGCAAAACCCTGCGCTTTGATAAGACATGCGGAGCGCTTACCCACAATACTAGCGCCATGCGCAATGGTATAAGCAACTTCTTCGTGGAAAGAAACAGGAGATCGTTTAAAGTTGATTGTATTATAACTTAAAAATGCTTCACTTGCTCCGTAGCCGGGTACATGTGTAACGATTTCAACTCCTAGATCTTTTAGCGCATGACCGATCGCATCTGCTACCGTTGCTCTCATTCTATTTTCCCCTGACTGATATTATTTTGACCTGTTTTGATTTTGGATAACTCTTTAAAATCGTAACTTGTTGGATTTTGAAAAACCTTTAATTCAAACTGCGGAACCACTGCCATAATATGATCGAAAATATCCGATTGAATATCTTCGTACTTAACCCACTCCGTGGTAGTAGCAAAAATATAAATTTCTATTGGTAAGCCTTCAGGACCCGGTTGCAACTGGCGAACCAAAAATGTCAAGTTCTTATCAACGTCACTCCGTTCGCGCAAATACTCTTTTAAATACTGTCTGAAAGTACCAACGTTTGTAATCCTTCTGCCGTTAGCAATATCATCAGAAGATTCTTCATTCAGCTGTGAATTGTAATTATTTATCTCTTCAATCTTTTTATCGAGATAGTTTGATATTAATTTGATTTTTTTAAATCTCTGCAGCATCTTATCATCAACAAACTCGATGCTTGAAACATCTATATAGATAGAACGTTTGATTCTTCTGCCGCCTGTTTCCTGCATACCGCGCCAGTTCTTAAAAGAATTTTGTATCAGCGCAACAGTAGGGAATACTGATACGGTTTTATCGAAATTACGGATTTTAACTGTGTGCAAAGATATATCCATTATGTCTCCGTCAATACCGAGTTTCGGAATTTCTATCCAATCACCGATTTTCACAAGATCATATGTTGCAATTTGAATACTGGCAATGAATGACATAATTGTATCTTTGAAAACAAAAAGGAGTACTGCACTTATTGCGCCTAAACCGGCAAATAATCCCCAGAACTCTTGCCCGGTAAGTATTCCGAAAATAAAGATCACCCCTATTGTTGTTACAATTATCTTTATCACTTGTGCATAACTTTTCAGCGGGCGGTCTTTGAACTTTTCGAATTGTTGGACTATCTCTGTTAAGGCATCAATAACTCCATTTACGATAAGTATCAGTAAAAGTACAAGTACAGCGCTTAAAGCTGTGTCAACTATGGATTCTATTGAGGGATTAAAAATTTTAAATTGCTGAATTACAAGTACCGGTACAATATAAGAAACTCTTTTCAGAATTTTTTCATTCAAGAGTATATCATCAAACTCCGTCTTAGTTTTTTTAACGAACTTTGTAATGTACCTAATAAGCACTTTATGTACTATCCAATATGTGATATAAGCTAATAGTAGGATACCTGCTATTTTAACTATAATTCCGAGAATCGGATTATCCAGTGTCCATTGTTTAATAGTGTTTATAATGTCGTTCATAGTGTTATCAAGTATTAGTTAGCAAGATTTTCAATTCCTTCTTCGTTCAATCTAAAAACTATCCATTCATCCATTGGCGCTGCACCAATGCTTTCATAAAAATCTATAGCCGATTTGTTCCAATCAAGTACCGACCACTCAAAACGTGCGCAGTCATTTTCTTTTGCAATTTGCGCTAACCGTTTTAGTAATTCCTTACCGAATCCTTTTCCTCTCATTTCTGGTAGAACAAAAACATCTTCCAAATATAGCCCGCGCTTACCTTTGAACGTAGAAAAGTTAAAAAAATATAAAGCAAATGCAACAGGTTTCTCATCAAAATAACCTATCAAAGTTTCAGCATTTGAGTTTGGTCCAAACAGTGATTTGCCTAATAATTCCGGTGTTGTTGTAACTTCATCGATTAATTTTTCGTATTCGGCAAGCTTATAGATAAAATTATATATAATCTCAGTATCTTCGATAGTCGCTTTTTTAATCTTAAACATTTAACCAATAATTTATATAAATAAAATTTTAAGTTGAAAATCAAAAGTTAAGAAAAAATATAGATTCTAATTAGTATAATCGGATTATTCCAAAAATAATGTTAGAAAAAAACATAAAGATAAAAGCATACTCAGCTTGGTTTGCAGTCAGTATTATCTGGGGAACCACATATCTGGCAATTAGAGTTGGAGTAGGAGGAATGCCGCCATTCATATTTTCAGCTCCACGCTGGATATTAGCAGGTATCATCTACCTGGTTATATTAAAATGGCGAGGGTATAGTTTTCCTAAGAAGTCCGACTACAAGCACATTGTAATTGTAGGACTGCTTTTGCTGGGAGTGGCAAATGGTTTTCTTGCTGTTGCCGAGCAATGGATACCTAGCGGACTTGCAGCAATCCTGATCACAACTGTTCCATTTGTAATTGTTCTTCTCGAAAGCGTAATACTAAGAAAGCGGAAATTGAATCTTTTTATTATAAGCGGTATTTTAGTTGGGTTTATAGGGGTGGTTTTTATTCTAGGAAATAATTTAAGTCTGCTTCTAATACCGGAATATAGGCTGGGGATAATTCTGGTTTCTATCGGACTGTTTTCTTGGGGCTCAGGTTCAGTTTATTCCAAGTATCATAAACTAACTGTGCATCCGTTTATGAGCGCAGCATTCCAAATGTTATTTGCCGGGTTCTTTCAGCTGATCCTTTCCGTAATTCTTGGTGAAACGGAAAACTTTGCCATCAGTAATAACAGCATGCTGGCATTTTTGTACTTATTATTATTTGGGTCATTGATTGCGTATGGGTCATACATGTATGCGATTGAAAAACTTCCTATTTCGTTTGTATCAACGTATGCATACATCAATCCGGTTATTGCTCTATTTGTCGGATGGTTCTTTCTGGATGAAATACTTACTATACAAATAATCATTGGTGCATTAATTATTTTGGTCGGTGTATATCTTGTGAATAGAGGAAATAATCTATGAAATTTATTAGTATAATTCGTGGCTATTAATTATCTCAACTATTACCTAGACAGATCATTAAATTTGAATCGGGGAAAATCAACTACAGATAGATCACGAAAAATTTGGAGTAAAAATGGAATACAGGTTTTTAGGAAAATCGGGATTAAAAATATCAGCGATATCTTACGGTTCTTATGTTACTTTTAGCGGTCAGTTTGGTGATGATACAGCATACGAATGTATGACTGCTGCATATGATGCCGGTGTGAACTTTTTTGATAATGCAGAAGCATACGCAGACGGTCAAGCAGAGTTAATGATGGGGAAAGTATTAAAGAGAACTGAGTGGAAGCGTTCCGAACTTGTACTTTCAACAAAAATATTCTGGGGCGGGGAAGGAGTAAACGATAGAGGACTTTCGCGTAAGCATATTATTGAGGGAACGGATGCATCACTGAGAAGATTAAGCACGGATTATGTTGATCTTATCTTCTGCCACCGTCCCGACCTTTACACTCCGATTGAAGAAACAGTGAGAGCGATGAATCACGTTATCAATCAAGGTAAAGCGCTTTACTGGGGAACAAGTGAATGGAGCGCCGCTCAAATAATAGAAGCCTACCAGATAGCAAGACGTGAGCACCTGATCCCGCCGTTAATGGAACAGCCGCAATATAATATGTTCATACGAGAAACGTTTGAGAAAGAACTTCAACCTCTTTATGAAAAGATCGGTTTGGGTACTACAGTTTGGGGACCTTTAAAAAGCGGCTTTTTGACCGGCAAATATAATGATGGAATTCCGAAGGGAAGCAGAGTATCATTGGAGGGATTTGAATGGCTCAAAGAAATATTCTTTTCCGAGGAGTGGCGCCAAAATGTAGAGAAGGTTAAAAAGTTAACCAAAGTGGCTGAAGAACTTGGGATTTCGATGGCATCATTGGCTTTAACATGGGTGCTTAAAAATCCATATGTTAGTACAGCGATGGTCGGTAGTTCAAGTCCGGAGCAGGTTAAGGAGAATATGAAAGCTGTTGATCACATTGGCTTACTCACTGGTGATGTAATGGAAAAAATAGAAGAAATTCTGGATAACAAACCCGAGCCGGAAAAGGATTGGAAAACCGTTTAACTTAATATTTCTAATAGGAACGCGGATTCCTATGATATAAGCTGATTTTATTATTTTTGTTAATTAGTGCAATTCGTGGCAGATTATTGTTGCACAGTTATTTAAATTTTGATATATAAAGATCAACATCAGATAAATACAAGGAGGAAATATGGAATACAGATATTTAGGTAAGTCGGGATTAAAAGTATCGGCATTATCCTATGGAGCATGGGTTACATTCAACGATCAGTTTGCTGAAGATACCGCTTACGATTGTATGGTTGCCGCTTATGATGCGGGTGTGAACTTCTTTGATAATGCAGAAGCCTATTCTGCCGGAGAAGCTGAAGTGATGATGGGAAAAGTGATCAAGAAAGCAGGATGGAAACGTTCCGATTTAGTTATCTCGACTAAAATATTCTGGGGAGGTAAAGGCATTAACGACCGCGGTCTATCTCGTAAACATATTATTGAAGGAACAGATGCGGCATTGAAACGACTTGATACAGAATATGTCGATCTCATCTTTTGTCACCGCGCGGATCTCGATACCCCGATCGAGGAAACTGTAAGAGCAATGAATCATGTTATTGATCAAGGTAAAGCATTTTATTGGGGAACAAGTGAATGGAGTGCAGCTCAGATAATGGAAGCATACCAAATTGCTAGACGCGAAAATTTAATCCCTCCATTGATGGAGCAGCCTGAATATAATATGTTCAGAAGGGATAAGATTGAAAAGGAATTTTTACCTCTCTACAGTAAAATTGGATTAGGTACTACAATCTGGAGTCCGTTGAAGAGTGGAATACTGACCGGTAAATATAATAACGGAGTTCCTGATGACAGCAGATTATCACTGCCTGGTTATGAGTGGCTTAGAGAAGCGCTTCTTTCAGAAGAAGGATTGAAGAATATTGAAAAGGTTAAGAATCTCACAAAAATTGCTGAGGAACTCGGAATTTCAATGACAGCTTTGGCACTTACTTGGGCAGTTAAGAATCCTAACGTTAGTACTGTTATTACTGGAGCATCTAAACCTGAGCAAGTTAAGGAAAATATGAAAGTGCTTGATTATGTTAGTTTACTCACTAATGATGTAATGGAAAGAATTGAGAAAATTCTGGACAACAAACCTGAACCGGAAAAAGATTGGAAAGCACTTTGATAAAAATTATAAAGCCCAATCCAGTATTACTAGATTGGGTTTTATAATAATAATTGATTCTGACTTTGACTATTTACCAAGTGCTATTATGATGCCGGCAGAAAGACTAGCCTGCAATATTGCAGAACCGCCTCCTAAATATAATCCTGAACCACCAGTGCCAATCATAAATCCGCCGCCAACCCAAGTAATAGGCATCAGTATTCTTCCTTCAAACCTTAAGCCTATTTTCTTTGAAAGCCAAATTTTTGCGCCACCGCCAACAGTAAGGGAAAAAAGCCACCAGTCTTCGTAATAATACTTTATTGGAGTTTCATTATAATTTGTTCCGGAAGGGGAGAATAGCGTAGCTCCTAGCGAGCCGATACCGTATAGGGAAATATTATCTATTTTTTTTGCAGTTCTTAAAAATCCAAGTTGAAAATAGTTAACACTTACATCTGTTAATTTATATGTTGGTCCTCGGAATTCTTTAAAGTCTGCTCTTGTATCACTTCTGCTATAAAAGAGTTCAACTTGCATACCTTTCCGAACTGATATATCTAGCATTACTCCATAAGCACCAGCATCTCTAATGTTTAGATCTCCGCTGTAACCAATTACCTTACCGTTTAATTGGTAACCATAAAAGGGTGTGATTTCAAGTTTCTGTGCTGAAACATTGGGATGATAAAGAAACGTAGTTGCTAAGAGAACTAATATCGCTAATTTTGATTTTGGAAAATATGATTGTTTTGATTTCATAATGATTATACCTCTCTCTAATAATTTTATATTTTAACTTACATATTTTATGCCTTCAAAGTATTCTTAGCTGCTAAAAATAATACTCCATACTTATTGTTGAGGTCATACCGTTTAATGTTTGATTGGATTGACTAACTGGAATTCTATTAAATGTCATATCCAAACTAATAAGAAGATCATCTCTTCCAGTATATGATGTTCGAAGAAAAGCACTAGTGGCTTTACTGTCAACAGAATTATCACCGCTGCTTAGAAAAGTATTAATGGTCGCTCCCAGTGCAAAACCTATTGGAACTGACCAAGCTTTCATTAGATCAATATCGATAGAACCGGCAATATTATAAAACACTTTAGTTCCTTTATTATCTAACGATTCACCAAAAGCAAATTCAGACAACCCATTAACACCAATAAGTTCACTTGCTGCCCAAGCTACACGAAGCCCGCCGCCGCCTTGAATATAATCTTTTGAATAAATCAATCGATTTTCTGGTCTAAGTCCTCCGTTATCAATTATATCTTGAATAAAATTATAAAAATTAATAACAGTACCACTCAAATTCCAAAGATTCGCAGTAGCTGAGAGCATTACTTTATCAGTTTCCAAAAGTTTAAACATCCAACCTAACGCAAAACCATACGTTGCATTAACTCCTTGAGCTATTAACGCTTGTGTCTCTGTCCCAAATCTACTTTGCATTCCAACTTCTCCAAAGACAGCAAGCCAACTGTTTACTGCATATTGATATTCAAATTCGACAGTTAAAAAAGTTAAATTTCCACGTAATCCTACTAATGGTTTATTATCTATAATTAAAATAGGAACGTTCAGATCCATTGCTACTCCGGCACCTAATGTGTTTCTAAAATACGTTTTGATAAAAGGTGACCTCACATATGAATTTACTACAAACTTATGATCATTCAAAACCGGTAATTTTATTTGGTCACTGGTCTGATCGGTTGAACTCCCGGTTTGTGCTTCTACTGGAGTTATAACAAATAAGATTGCAAATAGGGCTGGCAACATTTTTTTTATAATAAAATCTTTCATAATCATTAACCTGCTTTATTAAATTTTTATCTTAATTATTGAATTCTTTTTAGAAATTATACAACGCTCCAAATAATAATTGCATTCCTGTATTCTTGAAGTCCGATGGAATATTGTTTTCATTTTTATCAGGGAAATTACTTGTGTTATATAACCCTTGCGAATATCGTCCCTCGAAAAAGAGGTTGAACGATGATACTTTAAAAGTAAAACCCACACCAAAGTTAACAGAGATATCCGTTGATTGAATTTTATCCGTTATATCCTTTTCTCCATCCACATTAATCATTGTAGCAGTAGCGCTTTGCAGAAATCCGATATCGAAACCACTTGTTACATAAACAACTTTAGTTGCATTTACTTTTACCATTAAAGGAATTGTAATGTACGAAAATTTTGCATCCACACTATCACGCTCTTCTTTATAACTTGGTAAGTCATACGAAATAGTTGTTCCTTTAGGTAAAAACATCGGCTGTAAACTCAAAGTAACATCATCTGTAACTTTGTAGTCTAAAATCACACCATGTCCAAAACCAGTGCGACCGGAATACTTTGTTTTAGGAGGAGCATCTCCGGAGATATTAGAACTACTTAAATTTCCAAGCAAACCAACTGAAAATTGGGCTTGCAAAGGTTGTGTTACTAAGATAAGCAACATTACAAAAAGTGTTATTCTTATTTGTTTCATAATTCCTCGTTATCTTTTTTGCAAATACTTTAAGCTATTTTCTTTGCAGTTAATATTTATATCAAAATGCCTCTTGTATAGCAAAATAAACACCGCTAGTATTTTTTCCAAAGGCAAAATCAGCACGGACTGTTAACCGCTCTTTTTTATCAAAGATATATCTAACTCCCAAACCGTAAGAATACTTAAACCCTCTTAATATGAAGTCTCTAAAATTATATGCAACATCACCTAATCCTCCGAATACAACAACACCTAATTTCCATTTCTTAACAAGCCATGTTTTATATTCTGCCTGTGCCGTAACAAAATATCTGTCTCTATACCTACCTTCATAATACCCTCTCATTGTTACAGAGCCCCCAAGTCTCGGCACTTCATAAAAAGGAGGATTTCCGCCGGTAAAATTTCCATATAATTGGACTGTTACTATATGTCCCTCAGTTATTTTGAAGTACCTCCTGAGGTCTAATAGATAATTATTAAATTCATAATCACTGCCTAAGGCTTTAACGTAGTAAACCACACTGAACATATAATAACCGCCGCTTGTTGGAAGGTAAACATAATTTCTTGAATCCCACACAAATTTAATTCCTAACCCCGAGGATATACCGCCATTGCTTCCTAAAACAGATTCATTAAGGAGAAATGGATTACTTTTTTTATCAATAATACTCGTGTATAAAAAATCATAAATTGCTCCTATCTCAAATTTCTCAGATACATCTGCCTGGAAGTTAAGATTGATCCCAAAATCTTGAGTAAAATAATCAGGATTACTAATCTTTTTAGCATTACTGCCGTACCCATAAAATTTATCTAAAAATTTTCCGAAGCTAAATTCGCCACGTACAATATACCTGTTGTGAGCAAAATATAATTCGGGAGAAAGAGTTAAATTATATTGATTGTTAATTGTATAATAACCCGACAGAAGAATATTTGAAAGATTCAAATCCGATTGCTTTGCTGTTCTAAAGTACATCATACCGCCAGCACCAAATGCAAGATTTGTTTCGGGAGTATAGAATAAATAAGGATAGCCGAAAAAAGTGATTCCTGATGTTCCGGTAGTATCCGAATCTGATTGAGCATTCAATTCAGATATAAAAAATATCATAAATATTACTAAATAATAAAAACAAATTTTCAATGGTTTATTCAAAGTAGTTACTTCCTATTTTTTACTTCTATTTTGCTTGTTCTGAAACTTCTAAAAGAACTTCACCATCAGCGCCAGACGGAGGTTTGGTACCCATAAGATTAGAAAGCGTTAATGCAATATCTTTCGGTTCAATTTTTCTACTGATTCTTCGACCACTAAATTTCCAGCCGGCAAAAACCACTGGCACATAGGAATCATACATCCACGGACTACCATGATTTGCCGCTACAATTTCTCCATCAAAGTCGTTATAGAAATATTGCGGCTGCAGCAGAATTAATATATCTCCCGAACGAGCAATGTTAAAATTTCGTAACGCCTTTCCGGAAAGATAAGTATCCGGAATTTTATTTTCCAGCAAATCCGTGCTGGAAACAGCAAGCGCCACTCCCTTGATTGTCATTAGCTCCCTCGCAACAGCTTCTTGGACTTCCGCCAGATCAAGCCCGTTTTCCTTAATAACCTCATGATTTAAATAGAGGTACGGCGGGAAAAAATTGTGGATTAATTCTTGACCAATATCGAATTTTTTTTTCAACACCATTATTGACGGGTTTTTATCCCATTTGTTTACAGAAACATATCCCGACTCAATACCAAATGTTTTCAGAAATCCGGGAGCTTCAGGTCCGCCATGATCAGCAGAGAGAACGATCAAAGTATTTTCCAAACCAACATGCTCATCAATATACTCAAACAAATCAGCAAGCGTGCGGTCTAACCGCAGCATGTTATCTTCCGCTTCAAGACTGGAAGGACCAAATAAATGTCCGACATAATCGGTTGAAGAAAAGCTGATTGAGAGATAATCTGTAACATTGTCTTTGCCAATATCTTCAGCAGCAATAAGGGCTTTAGCAAAGTCGAGCGTTAAATAATCTCCCGCAGGACTAAAAGTTAAAAAATTGTTGAAGTATTTATTATCTGCAGAGCCATAAGGATGAGGGAATATTCGTCCGAAACCGGTAATATTCATTTCCCATTCTTCATCGTCATCGTTTCCATAAATATACTTCGACTTATCATACATTAACGACCAAGATTTATCGCCGAATTTTTCTGCAGGTATTTTTGTTTTGTTCCATTCACTAACCCATTCCGGATATTTATTGTAATAATAAGAACTTGTAATAAATTCGCCGGTAGCTTTGGAAAACCAAAATGCTTTACCGGCGTGTCCCGCCATAGTCACCGCTCCTCTATCTTTTACTGAAACACCGAATATTTTAGCTTCGTTATGTGTAGTTAAAGCAAGTTCATCGCTGAAAGTAGTAACCATAATATTAGCCGGGGAACGCCCGTCGGTTGAAGCTAATTTTTGCGAAGCATCCAATTCTGTATCTTTATCAATATCAGCATTTGCTGATAATATATGATACCGTGAATCCTCAATATTATAGACTAATTTTTTCGCCTCTCTGTCAAACCAAACATTGGAAATCATTCCATGAACTGCGGGGTCGGCACCTGTAGCAAGTGTAGTATGCCCAACTACCGTTTCAGTGTTTGAATGTCCGTAATTTGCGTTAGTGTACCAAATACCTTTTTTTTGAAGATAACGGAAACCGCCCTCTCCCATGTTTTTCATAAACTTTGTAGGCATATCACCACGAAGCTGATCTACTGTTATTTGTAAAATTAATTTTGGTTTTTCTTGTGCAAATAAACTGCTACTTGTCAATAAAAATAGAGAGAACAGTATTATTGCTGATGTATTTTTTTTCATTTGATTAAAGTCCCATAGTTTAATTGAAAGAATTCCTCGAGGCTCTGCCTCGGGGTAGTTCATTGCAATAGATGAAGTCTTTGTTGCCTGAATTTTCTTTCCTATTGCATAATCTCGGTTAGACTACAACTCCCACCCAAATGTTGTCTGCAGTACATAATCACTTTGAGAAGCGCCTTCAACAGGCTCACTATCGTAGTTCAATGTATAACCGAATTTAACATAGAAATCGTATGGCAGATCATACGTTATATCAAGCTTGAAGTCAGTTCTGAATCTGCTGGTATTGTCAAGACTTTTATAAGCGAAGAGATTTGTTAAAAGACTCAAATCACCAAAATCAAACATATTGTATTCAGTACCTAAGTATGCTTCAGCAGTACTTCTGTTTTCAATTGCCGGGTCAGTGTAAGTTTCATTATTCCATGCAGCACCGGCGGATAAACTTAGATAAACATAATTGGTTTGCACTAAAAAATTACCAATACCAACTTTAGGAGTTGATCTTAATTTTAATTTTTGTTCATCGTTCTGTAAGAAATTTGCTGAAATTGTTAAGAACCAATTTTTCCCAATAAAATAACTGTATCCAAATTTAGTGTCAGTTCTTTGAGTACTTTCAACACCATCCTGTGAATTACGAACAGCATCAAGCGAAAAATCTGCATTCCAGTGCTCGGTTAAATAACCCAGATTACTTCGTAAAGTGAATTGCTTCACATTATTTGCCTTTGTAAATGTGTAACCCAGATCTATTGAAGCGCTAAGCTGGTCCCAAAATCCTGAATCCAATGGTTTAATGTTAACCACTTCTTCCAATGTTGCGTTTATTTCTTCGGAATCCCTGGTGATTATTTTTACTTTTGTCTTATCACTTGGATCGGAATTAATTTTGCCAGTGACACGTTCGCCATCTGATAATGTTATAATATAGATTCGATCACTGAAAACTCCTTTCACTTTTTTCCATTCAATCTTAAAATCGTCGTCACTAAAATCTGTTTCAACAGTAATTACACCTAATTTCAAGTTCTTAATTTCTCCGACAACATTTTTACTTTTATTAAATAAAAGTGAATCTGTTTGGGCATACATAGTTGAAATTGCAAATAAAATAAAAATGATAAATAGATGAAAATTTTGCATCTTCTCTCCTAAAGTTAAAAATTATTCGGTCGGTAAAATTAGTATTTCATAAATAAGATTTAAAGTCAGATTTAAGAATTAAATTAGAAATTCCATTTAATTCTTAAGTAATAAAATTGTCCGTAATCTCCCCACTCAGTACCATCGTCACCAAAAAAGAACTGTCCGGCTAGTAAAAGATCGACACTCTGTGAAAGAGATATATCGGTGAATGGACCAATATAAAATGATTTATCACTTGGATTGAATATGGAAGACAGATCAATACGAATTAATGGGGTTATCTGGTATGAGATATCACCGAATAGTGAATATTTAGCCGGTGAGAGATTTTTAGCACTGTACGGATTTTGAAAATAATTTCCCGCACCTCCTGCTTTACCAAGTTTTCCGGTGCTGTTGTATAAAAATTCGCCGTGTAGATAAATATTCTCGGGAAAAGTGTATGTAACTCCAAGTGAAGAAACTAATTGACCGGTAGTATCGGCAAAGTTTTCTTTGTCTTTAAAATATGTTACTTCACCGCTGAAGTTTGCTGAAGATATATTTCCTGACCAGCCGCCGCCCAGCACATAGTCTTTTAGCATTGTACCGGCAAATAATTGAAAATCATAATCCCATTCATTGAACTTAAACATTAAAGCTGAGGTTATATCGTTGTTGTAATCAATTTTATAAACAAATTCTAATGAAGTTGCAAAACCAAAATAGTATTGAATTCTGCCGGCATCGCTTCCCGGTTTTTCGGCATAGTCGAAGTTCAAATATGAAGCTGAATTAAAAATATCATTCGGAGTCCAGACCAAATTGACACCCCAATTAATCCTCTGTCGTCCTAATTGAAACTCGAGATTATTACCTGAATAGAAAATGTTAAGTCGGTCAATATTAGTATAGAAAACATATGAAGTTCCGTCACTCCATTTCCATGTCAAATCAAAATATCCTTCGTCTTTCGTGATAAAATCTGCATAAGTAGTTCCTAATACTTGAAATATCGGATTACTGACGTTTTGTCCATATTCAACTAAATTTCTTACGCCGGCGTTGATAGTCCATGCATCGGCAGGATAAAAGAAAAGGTCAAACCTATTTAATACTAATCCGGAATTGATAGCTTGACCCGGCGGAGTTAATATATCGGATAATATTGAATTGAACGATAAAGTTTGAGTATTCTGCAGATAGCCTCTATATTCAAAAAAAGATTGAGAATATATGTTTGATAAGAGCAGAATAAAAACTGTAAAAACAGTAAGAAATTTCTTTCTTTTCGTAATGATACCGGAATTGACAAGTTTATTCAACAGTTTCATCACTAACAACTCTCCCGTCATCAAGGGTAATTAGTCTTCTAGCTCGTTTCATTACACGTGA
Organism: Chlorobiota bacterium; assembly: GCA_013151565.1. GTDB lineage: Bacteria > Bacteroidota > Ignavibacteria > Ignavibacteriales > Melioribacteraceae > SZUA-22. The sequence continues at coordinate 1,132 of JAADIB010000285.1, read as the reverse complement.
GTCATGCGTTGAGAATATAAACGTTATGTTATCTTCCTTATTAAGCCTCAGCATTATGTCCAGAAGATTAGTTGTTGATGCACTATCAAGATTTGCCGTGGGTTCATCGGCAAGCACATACTTCGGTTTGGATGCTAACGCACGCGCTACTGCAACTCTCTGCTGCTCGCCACCCGAAAGGGCAGAGGGACGCTGATCCATTTTATCTAATAGTCCAACCCTCTCCAGCAATTCTTTCACACGCTGTGTTCTTTTTACTTTATCAACACCTTGCAGATGCATTATAAATTCAATATTTTCTCTAGCTGTTAGAACCGGGATAAGATTATAAGCCTGAAATACAAAACCTATATTCTTTAATCTAAAATCGATAAGCTGGCGCTCAGAAAAAGTTGAGAGTTTAATATCCTCAACAAAAACCTCTCCGCTGGTTGGTTTGTCCAAACCGCCGATCAAATTCAATAGTGTTGTTTTTCCGCATCCTGATGGTCCTACTAAGGCGGTGAATTCACCTTTTTCAAAATTCAATGTGACATCATTGGTTGCATGCACTGGAACTGCTGTGCCATCATAGATCTTATTAAGTTTTTCTGTTCTAATTATACTCATAATTTTATACCATTAAATACTACTAAAATTTATTAAGCATCATGCCTTACAGCCTCTGCCGGATTGAATTTAAGGGCTTTCCGAGCCGGTAAAATTGAAGCAAACAATGCTGTTACAACCACTAATATTACGATCAGCAAATAATAAACATGATCAAGCTCAGGATAAACAAAGGCGCTATAGCCTATGGCATTTAGTCCTTCACCCACAGCGGATAAGTCAATACCGGTTTTACCAGTGATCTCAATCGATATGTAACTTAAAACTAAACCGACTATTCCTCCTGTGACAGAAAGAAAAACTGTTTCTAAAAGAATCATAAGGAATATTTTTCTTTTATTCATCCCTATAGCCATGAGCATTCCAATTTCTCTAACTCTTTCCATTATTGCCATCAGCATTGTATTTACAATACCAAAACTTAGTGCGAATAAAATGATGATCACAAAGATCATACTGAATTGGATTGTCATTTCGTTCAGCATTCGTAATACCGGTTGAATTTCTTCCCAGCTTCTAACAC